>CAIQND010000282.1 GCA_903873045.1 uncultured Methylococcaceae bacterium
CCCCAGATAATGCCCTGAATTAAATTCAGCCGATACCGCTAATTGAATAATACGATCATCATCCAGGGGAGAAATGTTCAGCAAGTCGGTCACGTTGGCATTGCCTTCGGTCAGGGTGCCGGTTTTATCAAAGATAACGATGTCGATGGTGGCCGCCGTTTCCAACGCTTCGCCATTACGAATATAAATGCCTCGCCGTGCCGCTTGCCCTGTCGCTGTGATGGTTGCCGATGATGTTGCCAATCCCAGGGCGCAGGGGCAGGAAATCAGCAGTACGGCAATGGCATTGGCCATAGCGTATGCCATGCGTTCTCCGGCCAGAAGCCAGCCCCCAAAAGTCATGCCTGATAGCACTATAATCGATGGCACAAATACCGATGAAAAGGCATCAACCGTTTTTTGAATCGGTAATTTTGAAGCTTGCGCCTGATCGACCCTGCGTATCAAACCGGATAAAACGGTATCCTTGCCGGTTGCGGTGGCACGGATATGCAAAACGCCATGACCATTGATACAGCCCTCATACACCTTATGTCCGGATTCTTTTATGCAGGGAGTGCTGGAGCCGGTTACCATGGCTTCATCAACGCTGGAAAAACCCTTTATGACTAAACCGTCAGCCGGTATTTTTTCACCGGGACGAATCAGCAAAACAGCATCTACCGTGATTTTATCTGCGCTTATTTTCGTTTCTTGATCCGCAATTAATAAGGTTGCCTCCAAAGGTTGCAGGTTTACCAGTTTACGGATGTCGTTGATCACTTTGTTTTTTGCCCGCTCTTCCATGTATCGGCCCAACAGAACAAAATCAATGATGGCCGTTGCGGTATCAAAGTAAATATGGCGGCGGTTGCGAAATAAGGATGCCAAGCTGTATAGGTAAGCGGCACCTACGCCCAGTGTAATCAAGCTATCGGTATTGGCAGAACCTTGCTTCGCTTGATGTAGCGCTTTTTTAAAAATATCCCGGCCACCAAAAAAAACCACAGGTGTCGCGAACAAGGCTTGCAGCAGCAAAAACGGGAGTGATCTTGAGCGCAAGAGGCTAAGCAACAACACTGGCAAGCTTGACCAGCCTATGCTTATGAGGTGTTTTTTTACCCTAAGTAAATGTTTGCGCTCTAATTCAAGCACCCATTTTCGTTCTGTCAGCGTATCAATTGAAAAGGCTTGGTAGCCATTTTCAGAGATGATTTTAAAAAGCTTTTCTTTGGAAACATAACCTTTGACGCTAGCCGTCTCCGTCACATAATTAACGGTCGCTTTAGTAATGTCGGGTTCGCGTTGCAACATCATTTCCAGAAATAAGGCGCAGGATGCACAACTCATGCCGCCAACGCCAATAAAAAAATCCTGTAATACGCTACCGGATGGCGTGTTTCTCTGCTTTAGAGCGTTAGTCGCGCCACGCGGCCTTAGTCCAATGTTGCCTATAACCGATTCTAAAAGCTGCAATAGATTGGCGACAGGCAGGTAGGCCGGATCAAAATGAATGGTCACCGAGGCTATCGCCGGAACAATTTTTACAGCTTCAATGCCCGGCCGTTTACCTAACAACATTTCCAATATGGAGGCACGCTCCTGATCCTTGCGTAAACCCGGTGCGATAATTCGAACGCGACCTCGGGTCTGATGCGCGAGAATGAAATGTTTGGCTTTGGCAGTTTGATGCATAAGGGTTTTATTTTTTCTTGGTTAAACTCAATTCAGGGTCAGTCAGGCATTAACAATGCTTTATTAAAACGACAGACTAACCCAAGTGAGGTAAAGCTATTATAGGTTTCACTATAGTTTGCGTTAATAAAAATATTTTTGTCGAATTTCAGCTTCAAAAAGTTGTATATATTTTGCTTCCGGAAGTTTGCGTATCGTCTCCTCAAATACTTCGATATCAGCGCCAACCACATCAACGGCAAATAAAATCATTAAGCCGCCATCGGCAGAGTGAATAATTAGATTTTGTAATCTTTCAATATTACCACCTCTGGACGCTTTAATTAACGCAAATTCATAAGCGATACGCGGTATTTTTGCAGTGACTATAATGCATTCAAGGCGCTCCAAATCAGCTTCCCGTAAATTATGGGCAAACCTATAAGCCAGTTCG
>CAIQND010000283.1 GCA_903873045.1 uncultured Methylococcaceae bacterium
ATACTTTGCTTATCCTGCTTCAATGACCGGAGACTCGGTTTGGGTCGCAGTTGATGGTTATACCCGGGCAACGCCATTGGGTTTGGCTGCAAACGGCGGTCTTGACGCTGTTTATGCGGCTGATTATAGCTGGATGCAAACATTTTTTGGTTTTGAACCGGGTTGTTTGGGTGAAACATCAACCCTGGCAATTTTGATTGGCGCTGCATTCCTGTTGTATACTCGTGTTGCGTCGTATCGCATTATGGGTGGCGTATTTGCAGGTATGGTCACTATTGCTACACTGTTTAACGTGATTGGCAGTGATACCAACCCCATGTTTGCTTTTCCATGGTATTGGCATTTAACCGTAGGCGGTTTTGCTTTTGGTATGGTTTATATGGCAACCGATCCTGTGAGTGCGGCAATGACCAATAAAGGTCGTTGGGTATTCGGGGCATTGGTCGGTGGTATGACCGTGTTAATCCGAGTAGTTAATCCTGCGTTTCCTGAAGGTATTATGCTGGCCATTCTATTTTCAAACATGTTTGCACCGACGATTGATTATTTCGTCATTCAGGCCAATATTAGAAGAAGGATGAAACGTCATGCCTAATAATAAAAAGTCTTGTGAACACATGGAAAAATTGTGTACTGTACTCAATAATAATGCCTATTACCAGAAATTTGACGCTTATAAAAGTAAAGTTCTGGCCTTAGGTAACGATAGTCTGGAAAAGACGATTGCCATTGCGGTTGCGTTATGTCTCGTTTGTGCGGTTTTGGTTTCATTTGCTGCGGTTGCTTTAAAGCCTTTGCAAATAGATAACAAAGCTGCGGATATGAAGAAGAATATTCTTGATGTTGCGGGTTTACTGGAAGAGGGTGCTGATATCAACGCGGCATTTTCTGAAAAAATCGAAGCCAAGATTGTTGATCTGGAAACAGGTGACTATGTTGAAAATGTTGATGCAGATGAATTTGATCAACGTAAAGCAGCAAAAGATCCTGCACAAAGCGTCGCTATTCCAAAAGATAAAGATATTGCCCATATACGGGTAAAAGCCAAATACGCCAAAGTCTTTTTGGTTAAAGAAGCTGGCGTTACCAAATCCATTATTCTGCCTATGCATGGTTATGGCTTATGGTCTACCTTGTATGGTTTCCTGTCTTTGGATGCTGACGGACAAACCGTACAAAGTATCAACTTCTATGACCAAGCGGAAACGCCTGGACTCGGTGGTGAAGTCGTTAATCCTAACTGGCGTGCTTTGTGGAAAGGCAAGAAAGTGTATGCCGAAACAGATCAACCGTCTTTGGAAAAAGGGCTGATTACTGAAGCGGATATTGGCGAACCAGCATTAAGCTTGATTAAAGGCGTGGTAGACAACACCAAGCCCGGTTCTCAATATCAGGTTGATGGTCTTGCGGGCGCAACCTTAACCAGTACCGGTGTGACTAATTTGGTCAGATACTGGATGAGCAATGAAGGTTTTGCACCGTATTTGAAAAAAGTAAGAACGGTTAAAGAGGTTAAATCATGAGCGCAATTTTAAATGATGAAACAAAAAAAGTATTAACGGCTCCGCTGGTTAATGACAATCCTATTACTTTGCAGGTTCTGGGTATTTGTTCAGCGTTGGCGGTTACTTCACAAATGTCAACCTCGCTGATTATGGCGCTGGCTTTGACGTTGGTAACGGCCTTTTCAAGCGCGGCCATTAGTGCGATTAGAAACCATATTCCAAGCAGTATCCGGATTATTGTACAAATGACCATTATTGCTTCCTTGGTTATTGTGGTTGATCAAATACTCAAAGCCTTTGCTTACGATGTCAGTAAACAATTATCGGTATTTGTGGGTTTGATTATTACCAACTGTATCGTTATGGGTCGTGCTGAAGGTTATGCGATGAAAAATCCGCCTTTAGAAAGTTTCATGGACGGTATTGGTAACGGTTTAGGTTATAGCTTGATATTAATTATCGTCGCGTTTTTTAGAGAGACTTTAGGTTCCGGTAAATTACTGGGTATCGAAGTTTTTAAATTGACTAAAGACGGCGGTTGGTATGATCCAAATGGCTTGATGTTATTGCCACCCAGTGCTTTCTTTATTATTGGTTTGATTATTTGGGCGGTACGTCAATGGAAACCTGGCCAAGCTGAAAAAGTAGAATTCAAGATTATGTCGATTGCGCACGGTGAAGGAGGGCATCACTAATGGAAGCTTATATTAGTTTATTTGTAAAGGCTGTCTTTATTGAAAACCTGGCACTGTCTTTCTTTTTGGGCATGTGTACCTTTATTGCGGTTTCCAAAAAAATATCGACCGCGATGGGCTTGGGTATTGCCGTTATGGTCGTGCAAGCCATTACTGTGCCGGCCAATAATGTGGTTTATCATGCCTTGTTAAAAGAAGATGCCTTGTCCTGGATGGGTATAACCGGCGTTGACTTAAGCTTTTTGGCATTATTAAGCTGTATCGGCATGATTGCCGCTTTGGTACAAATTCTGGAAATGATTTTAGATAAATTCTTTCCGGCATTGTATTTTGCCTTGGGCGTGTTTCTGCCTTTAATCACGGTAAACTGCGCTATTCTTGGTGGTAGTTTATTTATGATTGAGCGTGATTATAATTTTGGTGAAAGTGTCACCTACGGTGTAGGCAGTGGTTTGGGCTGGGCATTGGCTATTACGGTTATGGCCGGTGTGCGCGAAAAACTTAAATACAGTGATATTCCTGCCGGTTTGCAAGGTCTGGGTATTACTTTTATTACTGCGGGTCTGATGTCACTTGGCTTCATGGCTTTCTCCGGAATCCAACTTTAAGAAGGTAGTGTCATGCTGGAAATTCTATTAGGGATCATTATTTTTACGGCTTTTGTTATCGCACTGGTATTTGTTATTATCGGCGCTAAAAGTAAATTGGTCGCAGAAGGAGATGTTGAGATCCTGATTAATAATGAAAAGAAAATTCATGTGCCGGTCGGGTCAAAACTGTTAACGGCGTTGGCTGACAATGGTTTGTTTGTCTCATCAGCCTGCGGTGGCGGCGGTACCTGCGCTCAGTGCAAAGTTGTTGTACATTCAGGTGGTGGTGAAATCTTGCCGACTGAACTGACGCATATTACCAAGCGCGAAGCGGCTCACGGCGAACGTCTTTCATGCCAAGTCTCGGTAAAACATGACATGAGCATTGAAGTCGAAGATGAAGTCTTTGGGGTAAAAAAATGGGAATGTACTGTTAAGTCCAATAATAACGTAGCTACTTTTATTAAGGAACTGGTACTTCAGTTACCTGAAGGCGAAGAAATCAATTATAAGGCCGGAGGTTATATTCAAATTGAATGTCCACCACACATTGCCAAATACAGCGATTTTAAAGTTGAAGAACGGTTCCGTGAAGATTGGGATAAATTCAATCTATGGCGTTATGTTTCTGAAGTAAAAGAACCGGCCTTGCGTGCTTATTCAATGGCCAGTTATCCTGAAGAAAAAGAAATCATGCTAAACGTGCGTATCGCGACACCACCTCCCGGTGCTCCCGATAGCGTAGCACCCGGCATCATGTCGTCTTATATCTTTGATTTAAAACCCGGCGATAAATGTATTATTTCAGGCCCTTATGGCGAGTTTTACGCCAGAGATACTGAAGCTGAAATGGTCTTTGTAGGTGGTGGTGCCGGTATGGC
>CAIQND010000284.1 GCA_903873045.1 uncultured Methylococcaceae bacterium
AAACAGGAAGTACTTTTAATGCGCGTATTTAGTCAGTTATTATTTTTTTATACAATCATGTTGTTAAGTGCCGCTGTTCGCGCTGAAAGTGCGGATGAAAAGCTGATGATCGGTTCTTTTTCATCGGGGTCGCTTGATCATTGGGAAGCCAGGGAATTTAAAGGCAAGACTGACTATCAGTTGGTTGATCTTGCCGGCACCCAAGTATTAAAGGCCGAAAGTGCAACCAGTGCTTCCGGCCTTTTTAACGAGCAGCGTATTGATTTGCAAAAAACACCGGTTATGAACTGGCGTTGGCACATCAAAAATAGGCTGGGCAACGATATTAATGAACAGGAAAAATCCGGTGATGATTATGCGGCCAGAATTTATGTGGTCGTTAATGGTGGCGTGGCTTTCTGGCAAACCAAAGCGATCAATTATGTCTGGGCCCGCACGTCGCCGGTTGGTAAAGTTTGGCCTAATGCTTATGCGTATGCAGGGGCTAATGGCAAAATGACGATGATTGCACTTCGGTCATCAAGCGATCAAACCGGCACCTGGTATTCAGAAAAACGTAATATTCTTGCCGACCTTAAACACCAGTTTGGTGAAGATATTCGCTATATTGATGCGGTTGCTATTATGACAGACACGGATGATTCGCACGGCAAAGTCACTGCGTATTACGGTGATATTTACTTCAGCACCAACTAATCCATTATGCACGGAACTCTATCTCATCTGGAACACACTGATTTTCCGGCTATTAACCGGCATGCGCTGGAAATATTGCAGGTTAATCTGGGCTATTTGTGTAATCTGAGTTGCACCCATTGTCATGTTAACGCAGGACCTAAGCGTACCGAATTAATGACTAAGGCCACTGTGGATTTGGTTCTGGATTTTATCAAAAAAAAAAATATTCATACACTGGATTTAACCGGTGGTGCGCCGGAAATGAATCCGTATTTTACCTATCTGGTAACGCAAGCCAGAGTAATGGATATTACTGTTATTGATCGTTGCAATCTGGTTATTCTTGAAGAACCCGGATTTGAAGAAATGGCCGAATTTCTGGCTGCCAACAAGGTGGTGATTACCGCTTCATTACCTTGTTATCTTGAAGATAACGTTGATAAACAACGCGGTAAAGGTACTTTTAATGCCAGCTTGTCAGCGTTAAAAAAATTAAATAGTTTGGGGTTTGGTCAAGCGGATAGTCCGTTGCAGCTTAATCTGGTTTTTAATCCCCAAGGCATCAATTTGCCGCCCGAACAAAAAGCCTTGGAAAAAGCCTATAAAGAACATCTACAAGCAAACTATGGCATCGTTTTTAATAAACTGTTTGCCTTGACTAACCTTCCTGTTCAGCGGTTTGGCAGTATGCTGATTAGCAAGGGTTTGTTTAATGATTATATGCAACTGTTAAAAGACAATTACCGCCAAGAAAATCTGTCGGGCGTTATGTGTCGTAATACCTTGAGCGTGGATTGGCAGGGTTTTGTCTATGACTGCGATTTTAACCAGATGCTGCAACTGCCTTTGGGTGCAAATCCGGCCAGTAAAACGCATCTAAGCGAGTTAATAAATCCTTCCTCATTACCGGGTTCACCCATCACGGTTCGCCAGCATTGTTATGGCTGTACGGCAGGGCAGGGCAGTAGTTGCGGGGGCGCTTTGGATTAAATTGCCCCCAGGATTTTCTTTTAATTTCTAATTAGATCAATCCATAAAAGCACTAACTGTCCTATAAGGGTTATCGCTACAATAAATGTTATTCTTTCTGCTATTACAATAACAGGTACGTTATAAAATCTTATTATTGCTGTTATTTTGAGAAAAATTTTATTAAAGCCGACATTCCGCACCCCCTATTTACAATATTGTATTATTTTTATTGCTATATTTTTCAACAAGTTAATGTTTTTCTCTATTTTATGCTTACTGCTGTGTTTTCATATTTCAGTTTAATATTGACTGAGAATAG
>CAIQND010000285.1 GCA_903873045.1 uncultured Methylococcaceae bacterium
ATTGCCGTCAGTCATACTCAAGATGCCCAAGAAGCATTGACAAAAATAATAGCCTTTTACTTGCAGCAACATAAACAACAACCCGGTATTGCCGAATTACTCGCGATGCCCGATGCTGCCGCTATTGATTTTGAGCCGCCCCGCTTGGCGTCCAACCTTTTTAATCCGGCTGATTTATCGTGAGCTTATTGCTGGACACGAATGTCGTTTCTGAACTAAGAAAAGCGAAAACAGGAAAAATCAATCCCAATGTAAAAGCCTGGGCAGATAGCCTTGTACCGACTGATTTGTTTATATCTGTGGTGACACTGCTTGAGATAGAAATGGGTATCGGTTTAATGGAACGGCGAGACTTGGTACAAGCGACATTACTGCGTACTTGGTTTAATAATCATGTGTTACCGGCCTTTGAGGGACGTATTCTTGTTGTTGATACGGCTGTGGCGCTATGTTGTGGAAATCTGCACGTACCAGACCCGCGCTCAGACCGTGATGCCTTAATCGCAGCCACTGCAATCGTTCATGACATGACCGTTGTTACTCGTAATGTGGCAGATTTTAAGCCAACCGGTGTACAAATACTCAACCCTTGGAATTAATTCAATAGTGACCCAATCCCGATCCGCGCCCGAAGCCGCCCTGATTACCCGATCAGGAATATAGAGGGCTTGCCGGCTTTTAAAATTAAACCTTTTTGCAGAACCTTTTCGCAGCACCAATAAAGTTACAAATTCCTGCAAGCGCTTTACCCTTATCTGGCAGCAGCCAGACGCATTACACAATCAACGGATAATAATGAGTCATTTTTTTCAACAAATTGAAGCCGCATTGCTTCCTGCTGCAATTCCCTATACCCCTGAATATACCTATTCCAAGGAAGTATCGTAGATCGGGTTAAGCAGAGAGAAAGCAAACGCCCTCGTCGGTTGACACCTCGCGAATGCGCAAGGCTTATGGGATTTCCTGATAGTTTTAAAATTCGAGTCTCTGATACACTAGCTTACCAACAATTTAGTCAGGCAATGCTTGTTCTAATGATTATAGAAGTTGCAAAAATAATGACTCTGCATATTTTGACGCAGGTTTCAGTAAATAGTAAACAGTAAACAGGAATCTAATGGCAGCTAGAATAAACTGGTCTCGCAATCAATTGCTGATTGCTTTTAATCTTTACTGCCAAATGCCGTTTGGAAAAATGGACTCCCGCAATCCAGAAGTTATTAAATATGCTGGTATTATTGGTAGGACACCATCAGCTTTAGCTATGAAACTGTCTAATATTGCTAGCCTTGATCCAGAAATCACGTCAACAGGGAGAAGTGGTTTAAAAGGGGCATCATCCTCCGATAAAGTGATGTGGAAAGAGATGCAAACAGACTGTAATACTGCTACCTTAAAATAATCAATATAATTCATAGACTTAAACATGCCTCACGTCTGGGTACGGTAAGTAGAGGAAAAGGTTTGGGTCGTCGCTTAATAGCACGAGGCTGGTTCTTTCGTTTTTGTAAACCTATTGAGGTCGATGCCATCGCCTTTAATAAAGCTAA
>CAIQND010000286.1 GCA_903873045.1 uncultured Methylococcaceae bacterium
CTAAAAATGGCTCTTATGCGTTGACCGCATTAAACGCTGTCACGATTAACAACGCAACAGTTCAGTGGGTAGAGCATCGTACGCTTCCGCTTACGTGGGTGGCAAAGAAGGCTGCTTAGGCTAATCGTACAGGTCGAAAAGTTGCCAGCCTTAATCAAAAAGCGGGATTATCTCCGGCGCACTCATACTTTTTGCACAAAGCAAATGCATGCTTTTCTTTAAGCCCTTTAATGTTATATTGCTTTTTTGCATATTACCTTTAACTTTCAAGTTATTTAGGGCATCGTCAGATTGTTGCCTGGCAGTCATACTTTAAACAATGACTGTTGACAGATAAGCAGCTTGGCAGGATTTATTTATAATAGACTTATAAAACAATTGCTTGTATTATGGCATACGTTTTGCTAAAACTAATGTACATTTCAATTATCTATTTTAATTGGCCAACAGGATTAATCGCTTGTTCATTTTTTTAGCCCATGACGGATCTGAAAACCAAATCTGAAAAAACCCGCAACCGGTTGTTAATTGCGGCCAGTCGCATTTTTGCCGAAAAAGGTTTTCAGGAATCGACGATAGCCGAAATTTGCGAACAGGCAGAAACTAATATTGCCTCGGTTAATTATCATTTTCGGGATAAGGAAACGTTGTATCTGGAAGCTTGGCGCTTTGCCTTTAACCGTGAGCTAAAACTGTATCCACCCGACGGCGGTTTGTCGCCTGATGCACCGGTGGAACTGCGACTGGCTGAAAGAATCAGGGCGTTAATCAACCGGGTTTCCGACGATAGCTCTTATTCATTTGCTATTATCAATAAGGAAATGGCGCAGCCAACCCGGCTTCTTTCTGATATTCTGGAAAAAGAAATTAATCCGCAACGTTTGCAAATGCTCGATTTGTTGAAAGAATGTCTGGGGCAAGATGCCAGCACTGAACAGATTCACTATTGCCACACCAGCATCATGGGTCAATGCTTTCAATTATTACGTTTAAAACACATGCATAGCGCCCGTCATTTTCGCAGCCCTGCCTGCGACGTGAGCGACACTAAGGCTTTTGCCGAACATGTCGTACAATTCTCTCTGGCCGGCATTCAAGCCATTCGCTCTCAAACCATTACTTAACATTTGTTCGCATGAGTCAAAACAATCATCCACCCTTACTGCCTGTCGCCAGTCGACGCCGGTCTTATTTACTGCCCGTTTCATTGCTGGTGCTGGCGATTGCCGGCGCAGGCTTTTATTTTCAACAATCATCGACTGCCCCGGACGGCAAGTCGGGGTACGGCAAGGGCAAGCGTGGCTTCGACGAAGCGGATGCGCCATCAGCGGTATCGATAGAATCCGTAACCCAAGCCGATTTTCCGGTCTATCTAAAAGGCCTGGGCACGGTCACTGCATTACGAACCGTGACTGTAAAACCCAGGGTTGACGGCGAATTGGTGCGGGTGGCTTTTACTGAAGGCCAGATGGTCAAACAAGGTGATTTGCTGGCGGAAATCGATCCCCGCCCTTTTCAGATACAGTTGCAACAAGTCGAAGGTCAGTTGCTACGCGATGAAGCGTTACTGAAAAATGCCCAGATAGACCATGCACGTTATCTGACACTACTGGAACAGGATTCGATTGCCGCCCAACAGACCGTAACTCAGGAAGCCCAGGTTAAACAGTATCAAGGCTTGGTGATAATGGACAAAGCTCAGGTCGATAACGCCAAACTACAGCTTGGCTATACCCGCTTAACCGCACCGATTCCCGGACGGGTGGGGCTGCGCCAAATTGACCAGGGCAATATCGTTCACGCCAATGATGCCAATGGCCTGGTGGTTATTACCCAGCTTCAACCTATCAGTGTGGTGTTTACCCTGCCGGAAGACCAAGTGCAACCGGTGACACAGCGCTGGCGTTCCAATGAACCCGTTATCGTAGAGGTTTATGATCGGGCCGGAAAAAGCAAACTGGGTGAAGGTAAATTACTGGCGATAGACAACCAGATTGATCCCACCACCGGCACGCTTAAACTTAAAGCGCAATTCGACAATAACGAAAGCACGCTGTTTGCCAATCAGTTTGTCAATGTCAAAATGCACCTGGAAACCTTGCACGATGCGACCCTGGTATCCAGCGCCGCCATTCAGCATGACACCCAAGGTGCCTTTGTCTACGTAGTCAAACCGGACAAAACCGTACAAATCCGCCGCGTGACACTGGGGGCGACCGAAGCAGAAAAAGTGGTTGTACAAAGTAATCTGGTAGCCAACGAAAAGGTGGTCATAGAAGGCACTGACCGACTTCACGAAGGCAGCCTTGTTGATATTGCCCAACAAGATGGTCAGGCAGTGGCAGCCAGTCCGGAGACCTTAATAAATCCAGATGCCAAACTTCGTAAACGAGATCGACGTTAATCCTTATGACATCCTCAACGCAATCCCGGACGACTTTTAACCCTTCCCGTTTGTTCATTTTACGCCCGGTGGCCACCTCGCTACTGATGGTGGCGATGTTGCTGGTTGGCATACTGGCTTACCGGCTGTTACCGGTTTCGGCCTTGCCGCAAGTCGATTATCCCACCATCCAGGTTGTCACTTTATATCCGGGTGCCAGTCCCGATATAATGACCTCGGTCATCACCGCGCCGCTGGAACGCCAGTTCGGGCAGATGCCGGGACTTACCCAAATGTCCTCGACCAGTTCCGGGGGCGCTTCGGTGATTACCTTGCAATTTAATCTTAATCTTAATTTGGATATTGCCGAACAAACGGTGCAAGCGGCGATTAATGCGGCGGCCAACTTTTTGCCCGCTGATTTACCGCAAGCGCCTATTTACAGTAAAGTTAATCCGGCCGACACGCCGATTATGACGCTCGCCATCAGTTCCAAAGCTTTGCCGTTATTCAAAGTTGAAGATATGGTCGACACCCGCTTGGCGCAAAAACTTGCCCAGTTACCCGGTGTTGGTTTGGTTGGCATCAGTGGCGGCCAGCGGCCGGCGGTACGCATACAAGTTAATCACAAAGCCCTCGCGGCTTACGGCATTAGCCTGGAAGATGTGCGTATCGTTATAACCGCTGCCAACGTCAATCAACCCAAGGGCATGTTCAATGGCCCGATGCGCTCGGCGATTATCGACAGTAACGATCAGCTGCGTTCGTCTGAGGACTATCGCAAACTGGTCGTTGCCTACCGCAACGGCGCACCGGTTCAGCTATCCGAAGTGGCCGAAGTGGTGGATGGCGCTGAAAATGTGCGCTTGGCGGCTTGGGCCAACGACAACGCTTCTGTAATTGTCAATATCCAGCGCCAGCCGGGCGCAAATGTCATCGAAGTGGTAGACAGTATCAAGGAACTGTTACCCAAGTTGGAAGCATCGCTGCCACTTAGCGTTGAAGTGGTGCCGTTGACCGATCGCACTGTGACCATACGCGCTTCAATACACGATGTGCAGTTTGAATTGCTGCTGGCTATTGTGCTGGTGGTCATGGTCATTTTTCTGTTTCTGCGCAATGTCCCAGCCACCATCATTCCAGGTGTCGCCGTGCCGCTGTCACTGGTCGGCACTTTTGCGGTGATGTATCTGGTGGGCTTTAGCATCAACAACCTGACGCTGATGGCGCTGACCATTGCCACCGGCTTTGTGGTTGATGATGCCATCGTGGTGATTGAGAATATTTCCCGCTATATCGAACGTGGCGAAGCCCCGTTAAAAGCGGCGCTAAAAGGCTCGGAACAAATCGGTTTCACCATTATCTCATTGACTTTTTCGCTGATTGCCGTACTCATTCCCCTGCTGTTCATGAGCGATGTCGTCGGGCGCTTGTTTCGCGAATTTGCCATTACGCTGGCGGTGGCGATTTTGATTTCTGCGGTCGTATCACTCACGCTGACCCCCATGATGTGCGCCAAACTATTGTGTCAGGGTGCGGTGCCTGTCCACGGCGAAACCGACAAGCCCGACGACTGGTTCGACAAACTGATTGACGCTTATGGCCGCAGCTTGGGCTGGGTGTTGCAACGGCAAACCTTGACCATGCTGGTTTTTTTCGCCACCGTCGCCCTCACCGTGGCGCTGTATATCTTCATTCCCAAAGGCTTTTTCCCGATACAGGATACCGGTATCATCCAGGGCATTTCCGAAGCGCCCCAAAACGTGTCTTTTTCAGCCATGGCCGAATATCAACAAAAGCTGGGCAAAGTGATTCTTGAAGATCCTGCCGTAGACAACCTGTCCTCGTTTATCGGCGTTGACGGCATTAATACCACGCCCAACAGTGGCCGTTTCCTGATTAATCTTAAACCGCACGCCGAACGCACGGAGAGTGCAACTGACATCATCGCCCGCTTAAAACCCAAGTTGGCACAACTAAACGGGGTAACGCTCTATTTACAGCCGGTGCAGGATCTCACCATGGAAAATAGGGTCAGCCGCACCCAATACCAATTTACCCTGGAGAACCCTGACCCCGAAGAACTGAATCGCTGGACGCAACGCCTGGTAAAACGGCTGGCCGAAGAACCGGAGTTTAACGATGTCACCAGTGATGTTCAGGATCAAGGCCAGCAAGTCTATGTCAACATAGACCGCAGCACCGCCAGCCGTCTCGGCATCAGCACGGCTGCTGTGGATAACACGCTGTACAGTGCTTACGGGCAACGCCTGGTATCGACCATTTTTACCCAGTCCAACCAATATCGGGTGGTGCTTGAAGTTGATCCAACCGCACAAAATTCGCCGGAAACCCTCAAGGAATTACGGATTCCTTCCAGCAACGGCACCCAAGTCCCGTTGGCGGCGATAGCGGAAATATCGGAACGAAAAACGCCGCTGTCCATCAATCATCTTGACCAGTTTCCGGTTGCCACACTGTCCTTTAATTTGGCACCCGGTGCGGCGTTGGGTGATGCGGTCATTGCCATCGACCGCATCAAACAGGAAATTGGCTTGCCGCTAGGCATCCGCACCAGTTACCAAGGCGCGGCATTGGCGTTTAAAGCGTCGCTGGGCAACACGCTGTGGCTGATTCTGGCGGCCATTATTACCGTGTATATCGTGCTGGGTGTGTTGTACGAAAGTTATATTCACCCCATTACCATTCTGTCTACATTACCTTCTGCTGGAGTCGGCGCTTTATTGGCACTGATAATTTCCGGGGGTGATCTGGGTATTATCGGCATTATCGGTATTATTTTGTTAATCGGTATCGTCAAAAAGAACGCGATTATGATGATCGACTTTGCGTTGGAAGCAGAGCGCAAACAGGGCATGTCACCGGATGACGCCATTTTTCAAGCCTGTTTGCTGCGCTTTCGACCGATTTTGATGACCACATTGGCGGCCTTACTGGGCGCGTTGCCACTCATGTTGGGTAGCGGCGTAGGCTCGGAATTACGTCATCCCTTGGGTATCACCATGGTGGGCGGCTTGTTGGTCAGCCAGTTATTAACTTTGTACACCACGCCGGTGATTTATTTATGGATGGATAGCCTGGCCCGGCGTGTCTCGGGCTGGTTAAATCTGAACCCACCCGAAGCCGCTGAAAACGATGGAGGCTTATAATGAATCTGTCGGCGCTGTTTATCTATCGGCCGGTTGCAACCACCTTACTGACCCTTGCCATCGCCCTGGCGGGTACGCTGGCATTTTTAAATTTGCCGGTGTCGTCGTTGCCGCAGGTGGATTTTCCGACCATTAATGTGCAAGCCCAATTACCCGGAGCCAGCGCTGAAACCATGTCCACGTCGGTCGCCACACCACTGGAACGGGCTTTGGGACGTATCGCCGGCATTACCGAAATGACCTCGAGCAGCTCACTGGGATCGACTTCGATTACCCTGCAATTTGATCTGGATCGTGATATCAACGGTGCCTGCCGTGATGTACAAGCGGCCATTAATGCCGCAGCCAGCCTGTTGCCCAGTTCCATGCCGAATCGCCCGACTTACCGGCGCGATAACCCGGCAGACTCCCCCATTTTAATACTGGCACTGACCTCGGAAAGCCAGAGTCGCGGTCAGATGTACGATGTCGCCTCGACCATTCTGGCGCAGAAAATATCCCAGCTTCCCGGCATCGGCCAAGTACAGATTGGCGGCGCTGCCTTGCCTGCGGTTCGGGTTGAGCTAAACCCCAATGCGTTGACGAAATACGGTATTGGTCTTGAGGATGTCAGAAGCACTATTACCCAGACCAATGTTGCCCGACCTAAAGGTGTCATGGAAAACGGCGCACTACGCTGGCAGATTTTAGCCAATGATCAGGCTCGCAAAGCGGCCGATTATATGCCGCTCATCGTAAGTTACCGTAATGGGGCACCGGTCACTATCGCTGATCTCGGTGAGGTGGTCGATTCAGTTGAAGATCTGCGCAATACCGGCTTAAAGAACGGTAAACCGTCGGTGTTGCTGATTCTCAGAAAACAACCGCTGGCCAATGTAATTCAAACTGTCGATCAAGTTCAGGCCATGTTGCCGGAATTGCGTGCCCTCATTCCCAACAAGATTGATTTGTCGGTGGTGGTTGATCGGTCACTGACTATCCGTGGCTCCATTACCGAAGTTGAACACAGCTTATTAATCGCCATCGGCTTGGTGATTCTGGTGGTGCTGGTATTTTTGCGGGATTTTCGTTCGACCGTGGTGCCGATTATTGCCGTGCCGGTTTCACTGATCGGTGCCTGTGGGGTCATGTATTTTTTTAACTACAGCCTGAATAATTTAACCTTGATGGCCTTGACCATCTCCACCGGCTTTGTGGTCGATGATGCCATTGTGGTTTTGGAAAACATCAATCGCCACATTGAAAAAGGTGTGCCGCCGTTTAAAGCCGCCTTGCTGGGAGCCAAAGAAGTCGGCTTTACGGTAATGGCGATGAGTGTGTCCTTGATTGCCGTATTCTTACCCATTTTATTAATGGGCGGTGTCGTCGGTCGTTTATTTAGAGAGTTTGCGGTGACGCTGTCGGCCGCTGTCGTGGTATCGCTAGTCATCTCGTTAACCGTCACCCCGATGCTGTGTGCCCGCTGGTTAGGCAAGGAAAGCCCTAAACATGGGCGCATCTATCAAGGCATCGGCACCGCGTTCGACTGGCTGCAAGCCGGTTATGAAAAATCGCTGCGTTGGGCCTTACGTCACGGCCGCATTATGATGTTGATTTTACTTGGCACGATAGGCCTCAATTTTTATCTGTATTCGGTGATCGACAAAGGCTTTTTCCCGAGTCAAGACGGAGGCCGCTTGCTGGGTGAGATTCAAACTGATCAAGGGACTTCTTTTTTGTCCTTGCAGAAAAAACTTTTCGAGTATTCCGAACTGTTGCTAAAAGATCCGGCGGTCAGCAATGTGGCCGGATTTGGCGGTGCCGGTTCCAGCAGCAATAGTGCCCGCGTCTTCATTGTGCTTAAGCCGCACAGTGAACGCGATCCCATTGAAAAGGTGATGGGGCGCTTGCGTGACAAGGTCAAACGTATTCCGGGTGCCGATCTGCACATGTTCCCTGCGCAAGAATTGCGTATCGGTGGTAGGCCATCATTCGGCTCGTATGACTACGCCTTACAATCGGATGATTTGGGGTTGCTTCGTGAATGGATGCCAAAAGTCATTACCGCACTGTCCAAACTGCCGCAACTGAATGATGTCAATACCAGTCAGCAAGACAAAGGTCAGCAGATTGGTTTGGTGGTTGACCGTGACAGGGCGGCGCGTTATGGCATCAGCCAGGCCATGATTGACACCACCCTTAATGATGCGTTTGGTCAACGTCAAGTGTCGGTGATCTATAATCCACTCAACCAATATCGGGTAGTGATGGAATTGGCCCCCGAATACTGGCAAAGTTCTGAAGCCTTAAAACAGGTTTATATCAGTGTACCCGCTGTGCGCTTGCCATCCGGCAAACAAATCGCCGCACACCAGGTGCCGTTATCATCGCTGGCCGGTTTTGCGCCGACCAGCACACCGCTGTCCGTTAATCATCAAGGCCAGTTTGCAGCGGCTACCTTGTCGTTTAATCTCAAATCCGGCACCTCGCTGTCTACCGCCACCCAACTCATCGAAAAAACCATGCGTGACATCGGCGTACCCGCGTCGATACAAGGCAGTTTTCAGGGCTCTGCCAAAGCCTTTCAGGAATCGTTGCGCAATCAGCCCTTTTTAATTCTGGCCGCCTTGTTTAGCATTTATATTGTGCTGGGAGTATTGTACGAAAGCACGATTCACCCATTAACCATCCTGTCAACTTTGCCCTCAGCCGGGGTGGGGGCGCTATTGGCGCTGATGGTTTGCGGCACCGAATTTAGCATTATCGCCTTAATTGGCGTTATTTTGTTGATTGGTATCGTCAAAAAAAATGCCATCATGATGATCGACTTTGCCTTACAAGCTGAACGCGAACAGGGACTGGAGGCTTCCGATGCGATTTTTCAAGCCTGTGTGCTGCGCTTTCGTCCCATCATGATGACCACACTGGCCGCACTATTCGGGGCACTGCCCTTGGCACTGGGCAGTGGTTACGGTGCAGAACTGCGCCAACCGCTGGGCATTTCCATTGTCGGCGGCCTGATCTTCAGTCAGATGCTAACGCTATACACAACCCCCGTGGTTTATATTTATCTGGATCGTTTCCGGCTATGGTTTCATCGCCGCTTTTTTAACCGTACCGCCTCACTAGCGGATAAAACCGCTTAGTACCGCCGAGATTTTCATGACAGTTCGTATTATCCCAACCCTTATTTATTCGCTATTAATCACCCAACTGACCGCTTGCGCGGTCGGGCCTGATTATGTTCGCCCCCAAACTACGATTCCCGTTAACTTTAAAGAAATCAAGGGCTGGAAACAAGCACAACCGCGTGATAATTTGCTGCAAGCCAAATGGTGGGAAATCTTTAACGACACCCAACTTAATAAACTGGAAGAGCAGGTCATTATTGGTAATCAGTCCATAGCCCAAGCCGAGGCGCAATATCGTCAAGCCCAGGATTTGGTAAGATCAGCACAATCGGCTTTCTTTCCAACGGCCACACTTACCGCAACCACCAATCGGTTTCGTGCTGCCAGCGGCCAAAGCGTTGCAGTCAGTGGCGTTAGAAACCTTTTTGGTGCCGCTGTGGGATTGGCTTGGGAGCCGGATTTATGGGGAAGTATCCGTCGTCAGGTTGAAGCCAACGAAAGTACCGCCCAAGCCAGTGCCGCGACCCTACAGGCTTTGCAACTCTCTACCCAAGCGACGCTGGCGGTGTATTATTTTCAATTACGGGCGCTGGATGCACAAAAAGCGTTATTTAATGAAACCGTTGCGGCCTATAGCAAAACCCTGGAAATAACCAAAAATCGTTATGCAGTCGGCGTTGTCGCCAAAACCGATGTGGTGCAAGCCGAAGCCCAACTGGAATCCGCCCGAGCGCAAGCCATTAATCTTGGTGTACAGCGTGCCAATCTGGAACATGCTATTGCGGTTTTGACAGGTAAACCACCGACGGAACTGTCCTTAAGTTCGATGCCACTGGATCTTACGCCGCCCCCCATTCCGGTCAGCCTGCCTTCGGAGTTGCTGGAAAGACGTCCTGACATTGCCAGTGCCGAACGCAAAATCGCTTCCGCCAATGCCCAAATCGGTGTCGCTAAAGCCGCCTTCTTTCCCACGATAAACTTGGCGACCAGTACCGGCTTCCAAAGTAATACCTTATCAACCCTGTTTACTGCGGCCAAACGTTACTGGGCATTAGGGCCAGCCGGGGCTGCGCTGACGCTATTGGACGGTGGTGGAAAAAACGCACAGTATAAACAGACGATGGATGGTTTTGATGCCAGCGTCGCTTTCTATAAACAAACCGTACTGACTGGTTTTCAGGAAGTGGAAGACAATGTGTCAGCACTACGGATTTTGGAAGAAGAAGCGCAAGTTCAGGATAAAGCGGTGACTGCGGCTCGTGAAGCGTTAACCAAAATAACCAATCAATACCAGGCAGGCCTGATCAGTTATGTGAACGTGATGATCGCTCAGACTGTCGCGTTAAATAATCAGCAAACCGCTGTGCAGGTGCTGAGTAATCGACTGGTCTCCTCGGTGCAATTGGTTAAAGCTTTGGGTGGTGGCTGGAATGTGGCCATGTTGCCGACACCTGACGAAGCAGGTGGCGAAGTTAAATGGACGGATTTTTTACCGTATCCGGTTAATTGAGAGGCGTGACTGACAGCAATAGATGAGCCAAGCGGAACCGGGCTTGCAAAACCCGTCAGGCTCAGGCGGCTGACTTTCCGAACTCAATATGAAGATTAAGCGCCAGAAACGGCGTAGGCCGGAATAAGGCTTTTCGAGCGTAAGCGAGAATAAGCGTTTCCGGCACCCTGTACGAATGTGCCGGAAACGCCACCACGCGCTACGCTTGGGTGGTTTTATTCCGGCCTACGCCTGTTCCTTATTCAACAGGAGAGGGCAAGATGCCTAAGCTAGCAATCGTTTATCATCGGAAGGTGGGCGATGTTCACTTACCTGGATGTTCCGTTTCTACTAACTCCATTTCTTCAGGATCTAAAGCCAATGAAATCCCCTCGTTCCGATTAAATTGCTGGTGTATCAGTGGCTTATTATTTATTATCTCAGTTACCTCAAAGGCTTTATTGATCATGGACTTCATTATTTTTGCCTCCTTAGGAGCAAATGTTGCAATGTACCCAGGATCAATAGACAGCACTTTTACCCATGATCCTATTTTTACTTCGTTACCATTTTTATCAACCATCATAATTTATTTCTCATTTCCATTTATAGAAAAGTAACAAGAACTTCTCCATTTTTAACCTCACAAAGAACTATGTTTCTCTTGTCGTTAGGATAATGTTCCAATTTATAGAGCATTAATATTTTAGTCATTTCTGCTGCGTTCTCTGAAATAAGTTCATTATTTGCTGAACCCATTCGTTCCTGAATTTCTTTAACGCTAAAAATATATCCAGGCTCATCTTGATATTTCTCATGCGCAAAATTCCAGGCAATATGTACCATATTAACGGCAACATCAATAGCGGCTGAAGAAGGATTTTTTTTACCAAGTATTTGTTGCGCCATTTCTATGACTATATTGCTCAATTTTTTTTCTTTCATATCGATATGGATTAATAATTAACATTTATACCGGCCTATATTAACAGGCCATCAAATAATGTACTCTTGGTTTTACACTGCTTCGGAATAAGACCACCCAAGCGTAGCGCGTGGTGGCGTTTCCGGCACACTCGTACCGGATCGAA
>CAIQND010000287.1 GCA_903873045.1 uncultured Methylococcaceae bacterium
AATATAAAAATATAAAAATATAAAAATTTGTTAATTTTCATTAAATTAAATATTCCATAATTATTTTTGCTGAAAACTTATATGCTGAAACCATCTGTTTTACTGCTGGCATTATTTTGCGATCTTTGGGTACATGCGCCCACAGCCCATGCCGAAAACAAGCCACAATCGCTGGTTGATATTTACAATTTGGCTTTAGCACATGATCCAACATTGGCATCGGCATTAGTGGCTAATCAAGCGACACAAGAAATTATCCAGCAAAGTAAAGCGCTATATCGTCCCGTGGTTAACTTTAATGCAGGCGCTAATGTGACGCATACCGATATTGCATTTAGCGGTGTGGGTGCGGATTTTCCTTTTCGTAGTGGTCAGCAATCATTTTTGGGTTATCAATATGGCATTGAAGCCCGTCAACCCTTATATCGTAAACAAAACTGGGTAGAGCTGGAGCTGGCAAAAACTCAAGTCAGTTTAGCGGATAAACAGCTTTATTTAACGCAGCAAACTTTAATTTTACGCACTACATTAGCTTATTTCGATGTGTTGCTGACGCAGGATAAAATGCAGTTAATAGCGGCGCAAAAAGCAGCGATATTAAGTCAACTAGAACAAGCTAAAGCCAACTTTGATGTGGGCACCAACACCAGCACTGATGTTAATGAAGCGCAAGCCCGTTACGATTTAATATTTGCACAAGAGATTGCCGCCATTAACGACCATCAAATAGCGCAACAATCCGTTCAGGCTATTACGGGTGAGATTCCTTTGTCTTTGGCTCTCGTTAATAACACCATGAAAACCCATGCCTTAGAGCAAAGCATGGATAAATGGTTGGAAGTTGCCGCAGAAAATGATTTAAACATACAGATTCATCAAGATAGCGTCAAATTATCTCAGCAAGCCATAGAGTATGCCAATGCCGGTCATTTACCCACGTTGGATGCCGTCGCCAGTGTCTCTGATAGTTACGCTAGCGGCAGTTATTACGGCTTTGGTAGTGACCTTAAAAGCGGCAGTCTTGGCTTGCAGTTACAAGTGCCTCTATATCAAGGTGGAGGCACCACTTCGCGCGTCCGGCAAGCGGTGTTAAATAAACAAAAGGCACTTAATGATGTCAATATTGCTCGTAGACAAATTAGCCAGGATACGCAACGTGCTTATTTAAACTTAAGCACCAGCATTGCTCAGGTAAAAGCCTATGAGCAAGCCTTAGTCAGTAGCCAAAGTCAGTTAGATTCTACGCATGTGAGCTATGATGTTGGTTTGCGCACCAGTGTTGATGTACTCAATGCGCAACAACAATTATTTAGTGCCAAGCGTGATTTACTGCAAGCACGTTATGGTTATTTAGTTAATATCATTCGCTTAAAAACCACCTCAGGCGTAGTTGCAGAAAGTGATCTGCTTGATATTAATCAGCAATTAGTTCAATAACCATTTTCGGTAACGCTGAATAGGGCGTTTTTTATATAAATTTAAAGCAGTGACAAGATATCGTTTATGAAAAAGATAATTATGGGAGGCTTATTAGCCTTATTACTAAGCAATTGTAGCAAGCCAGCGCCGGTAGAAACGCCACCACGCCCGGCATTGGTTACGCTAGTGGGTGAAAAAACGCTCTCTACCAGCATGATCTTAGGCGGTGAAGTTCGTCCCCGTTATGAGTCTGGTCAAGGTTTTAGAGTTAATGGAAAAATCATTAAGCGTCATGTAGAGCTGGGCGCAGTCATTAAAAAAGGGCAGGTATTGGCCTATTTGGATCCGCTTGACAATCATTTAAACGTTACCGCAGCCATGGCTACTGTTAGTGCGGCGGAGGCCGATAAAGCCTTGGCTAGGGCAGAACTGACGCGTCAGCGGCAGTTGTTTGCTAAAAAGTTCATTTCTGCTTCGGCTTTAGATATTCGAGAGGCTCAATTTGCAACGGCCAGTGCCAAGCTTGCCCAAGTTAAAGCTCAAGCGCAGGTCACAGAAAATCAAATGCAATATGTTAATTTAAGCGCAGATCGCGAAGGCGTTATAACCATGATTCATGCGGAGCCAGGACAAATCATACAAGCCGGTGAAGTCATCGTAAAAATTGCCGACACTCACGCGATTGATGTGTTGGTTGCGATCCCGGAATCCCGTATGTCTGAAGTTAAATTGAATGCCGCAGTCATTGTAAGAATATGGACGAATCAGAAAAAAACTTATTCCGGAATGGTTCGGGAAATTTCTCCAATAGCAGATTCTGCCACCCGTGCTTTTAATGTACGTATTACGATTAACCATCCCGATGAATCAGTAAAGCTAGGTATGACTGCCGATGTTAATTTTAAAGATGCGGACGATTTAGCTTCGGCAGGCTTTCTGATACCTAGTCAAGCACTTACCGAAATCAATAACAAATCAGTTGTTTGGGTTATTGATGACCATAATAAAGCACAACCACGTACAGTTATAGCGGGGCCATTTAGAGAAGACGGGGTATTAATAAGCGAGGGTTTACAGGCGGGAGAAAAAGTAGCTATTGCTGGTGTCCATACACTCATTAAAGATCAATGGGTTAAGCCGGTCTTTAATGAGGTGGCACCATGAGTAAAAAAGCGCCCTCAACGCCGCGCTTTAATATGTCTGATTGGGCATTAAATCATCAGACCTTGGTTTTGTATCTGATGTTAGTGATTACCATAACTGGCTTGTTTTCCTATACTCAATTAGGTCAATCTGAAGATCCGCCTTTTACTTTCAAAGTCATGCTGGTGCATGCCTCTTGGCCTGGAGCCAGTGCGCAAGAAATGGAGCAGCAAGTTACGGACAAGCTAGAAAAGAAGCTTCAGGAAGTGCCGCATTTGGACTATTTAAGTAGTTTTTCACGTCCCGGTGAGTCGTTGATATTTTTTGTTGCCAAAGACGACACGCTACCCAAAGACATACCCGAAGTATGGTATCAAGTTCGAAAAAAAATAAGCGACATACGGCACACCTTGCCGAAAAATCTGCAAAAATTAACGTTTAACGATGAATTTAGTGATGTCTACGGCAGTATGTATGCCTTAACCGGCGACGGCTTTGATTATGCCGCATTAAAGAAACAGGCTGAACAAATCAGAACGGCGTTATTAAAAATAGACTATGTCGAAAAAGTAGAATTTTTCGGTGAACAAGAACAACGCCTCTTCATTGAGTTATCAAACGTCAAATTAGCGACCTTGGGCATTAATGCCAATACTTTGATCGGTATTTTACAGGCACAAAATACGGTCGTATCTGGCGGTGCCTTTGAATCATCAGATGAACGCATCCGCATTGCCGTATCAGGTCGTTACAATACCGTAGATGACTTGCGTCAATTACGGCTACGCGCCAACAATCAGGATTTTCGATTGGGTGATGTCGCGCATATTTATAGAGGCTATGAAGACCCGCCCCTTAATCGTATTCGCTATCAAGGTAAAGATAGTTTGCTATTGGGCATCAGCATGAAAGAGGGCGGTGATATTATCAGTTTGGGCGATGAACTGGATAAAGTCATGGCAAAAATACAACCGCAATTAACGGTTGGCTTAGCTTTAAATCCGGTGACCTTACAGTCTAAAATTGTCTCTCATTCGGTTAATGATTTTGTCAAGTCGCTGATTGAAGCGTTGGTGATAGTGCTCAGTGTCAGTTTAATTTCATTAGGGTGGCGTAGCGGTATGGTGGTGGCTATTACTATTCCTGTCGTGTTAGCCAGTACCTTTTTGGTGATGTATCTTAGTGGCATAGGCCTGCACAAAATATCACTCGGTACGTTGATTTTAGCACTAGGGTTGCTGGTTGATGATGCCATTATTGCCGTAGAAATGATGTCCTCTAAAATGGAGCAAGGTTGGAGCCGGGTTAAGGCCGCCTCGTTTGCCTATAGCTCAACAGCAATGCCAATGCTCACGGGCACTTTAGTTACCGTGGCTGGTTTTTTGCCGATTGCAACGGCAAGCTCTGCTACGGGTGAATATACACGGTCTATTTTTCAAGTATCGGCTATAGCCCTGATTATTTCTTGGTTTTCTGCGGTGATATTGGTACCTTTTTTGGGTTATCACTTACTACCTAATTACACGCAAGCGCCACCCCCTTCAAAAATGAGCGCTTGGTTAAAGAGGTGTCTTAATCTACCCCAAAAGACCGCGAGCACTGATCATCACGATATTTATAACACACCGTTTTACCACTGGTTACGCGCACTCATTACACGCTGTGTCCGCTACCGAAAAACCGTGCTGGCCATTACCCTGATAGTGTTTGTGTTGTCTATTATTGGTTTTGGTAAAGTGCCGCAGCAGTTCTTTCCCGATTCAACTCGACTTGAGTTAGTGGTCGATTTACGGATGACGGAAGGGGCATCTTATATGGCCACCAATGCACAAGCCAAGAAACTGGAGCTTTGGTTACAAAACTGGTCACAACAACATGAAGGCATGGATAATTATGTTGCTTATATTGGCTCTGGTGCGCCGCGCTTTTATTTGCCCTTAGATATACAATTATCGCATCGGGGTTTTAGTCAATTTGTTATTCTGACCAAAACCTTAGCGGCCAGGGAAGCCTTGCGTGTAGATTTACTCGCCTTATTTCAAAGCGACTATCCGGCTTTACGTGCTTCGGTGCTGCGTTTAGAAAATGGCCCGCCCGTGGGTTTTCCCGTTCAATTTCGTGTTACTGGTGCCAATATTACTGAAATACGGGACATAGCGCGTCATATTGCCGAAGTGATGCGTACCCATGCAAATCTACTCAATGTACAACTTAATTGGGAAGAACCCAGTAAAGTCGTTCATGTGGAAGTCGATCAAGCTAAAGCGCGTTTGTTAGGCATTAGTACCGTAGATATCGCCGGTATTATTAATGGGGCTTTACATGAACTGGTTGTCACTGAATTTAGAGAAGGTAATGAGCGCATAGATTTGGTGGTAAGAGGCCCGGAAATAGAGCGCACACAGTTATCACATTTGCCTGACTTAATAATTAATACTTCCGTTGGTGGCGTGCCATTAGCGCAATTGGCCACGATAAGTTCAGGTTTTGAAGAAGGTGTCATCTGGCGTCGTAATCGTCAACCTTCTATTATTGTAAGAGCTAATTTACAAGGTGACTTGCAAGCGGCAGTGGTCTCGCAACAAATAGATCAGCAATTAACCGATATTAAAGCCGGTTTACCTTCAGGCGTCAGCATAGAAACGGGGGGGGCGGCTGAGGAATCAGTTAAAGGCAGTGTGTCGGTAGCCGCAGGATTGCCTCTGTTTTTAATCGTAGTCTTGACTATTTTAATGGTGCAGTTACAAAGTTTTTCCCGTGTGTTTTTAGTTATTTTAACCGCACCCTTAGGACTCATTGGGGTCACTATCGCTTTATTGTTATTTGACAAGCCCTTTGGCTTTGTCGCCATGCTGGGCACCATTGCCTTATCGGGTATGATTATGCGTAATTCCGTCATCTTGGTTGACCAAATCGAACAAGATCGTGCCACCGGTATTGATGCCTGGCATGCTATCGTTGAGGCCACGCTACGGCGATTTAGACCTATTATGCTGACGGCTGCAGC
>CAIQND010000288.1 GCA_903873045.1 uncultured Methylococcaceae bacterium
GGCGATAACGCCAGTGTCATCTTGTTGGAGCGCATTTTAACGGATGAGGTAGGCCATGTAGAGCGTGGTTCATACTGGTTTAAATGGGTCTGTAAACAACAAGGCTATGAACCTGAAGCTAAATATCGTCAGTTAATCAAACAATATTATCAAGGGGGCAAGCCAAAAGGCCCTTTTAACCGAGAAATGCGTATAATTGCAGGCTTCTCGAATGCTGAGCTGGACTGGCTGGAAAATACAACCCTATGAACACACACAAAATTTTTGATACGCCTCTTTTGGGCTTGGGCTTTAGAGTTTTCTTTGCTCTGGCCGGATTATCGGCACTCGTTTTAATCGTGCTTTGGAATGCTATCTTTAAAGGCACTTTAAGCGCAGATAATTATTTTGCCAACAATTATTGGCATGCCCATGAAATGCTGTTGGGTTATTCAGTTGCTGTTATTGCCGGATTTTTATTAACGGCCGTTAAAAACTGGACAGGAAAACCCACATTAACCGGTGATAAACTGGCAGGATTGGCATTATTGTGGCTTTATGGTCGCATTTTGCCTTTTTATGCCGGTTTATTACCTGACGCTTTTATTGCCCTTATAGATTTTGCTTTCCTGCCCGTTTTGGCTTATCAAACCAGCAAACCCATTATGCAGGCAAAGCATTTTAAGAGCCTAATTTTTATAGGGCTGTTGCTACTTTTAACGTTCGGTAATGGTTTGATACATGCTGAAATTTTGGGGCTATGCCAAAACACCGCCTGGACTGGCATTCAACTGGTTGTCGCGACCCTTATTATCCTGATCCTAATCATTGCCGGACGGGTATTTCCGTTTTTTACCGAACGCGGCTTACATGGCATCCTGATAATAAAAAATCCGTTACTGGATGCTTTATCCATAGGCTCGGCTGTTGCCGTTTTTGCTTTGCAACTGTCGGCTGTTTCGGGAACGTTTTTAGCACTGACAGCCACTTTTGCCGTGATCGTTAATACCGCACGCCTTTCTGGCTGGTACGTGCAACGCATCTGGTATGTGCCTTTATTATGGATACTTTATACAGGTTATGGCTGGATTATACTGGGCTTTATATTAACCGCATTATCCGCCTATGCCTGGGTATTACCTTCGTTGGCCCTACATGCCTTTACGTTGGGAGGCATCGGCGTATTAACCTTAGGCATGATGGCAAGAGTATCCTTAGGCCATACCGGTCGGGCGCTCAAACTTTCAAATGCGATGGCTATCGGGTTTGTATTAATTAACCTCGCGGCCTTGCTCAGAGTCTTATTACCACTGGCATTACCCAACTGGTACAACCTGATAATTTATGGCTCAACGCTATCCTGGCTGGCTGCATTTTCTTTATTTATGTTTGTCTATGCACCCATTTTAACCAGTGCACGCATTGACGGACAGGAAGGTTAGTACTCAGTCAGTCTTGTAATGTCGGGTAAAGTTTCTTCAACATTGGGGTTATTTGTAAATTTGATAAGCACATTGCGGTAAAAAATAAGTTTAACGGGAACTGAACAGTAATAAAATCAAAAAATACTTTAAGCTTTTTCATATAGCATCCACACCTTGGCTATCAACTTAAGACTGGACAGTTTGAGGTTAAGCCGTTCGTGGAGAGCTTGTCAATCCATGAACAAATTAACCACTCACCCTTCGACAGGCTCTCCACAAACGGTTAAGTTTCGACCATGTCCCGCCTTAAGTTAATAGCCAGATGTAGCAACCCATTTAACACGGGACAGACTTGGCAGGTTTTATAAACCTGCCAAGTCTAACTCCAGTATATTTTGTACTGGACTAATGTGGGTAGCCGGAAATAATGTTCAATAACAACAAACGCCTTATCGCATTTTTTGCGCAACTCGACTTGTGCGTTAAATTAAGCGGACAATGCAAAGCCATGCGCCGCAAATCCCATGTCGAATGAATTGTTGAACAGGTCAACAGAAGTATTACTAGTTCCAGTAAGCTGAACTAATGGACCTATACTTTCATTAACGCTGGCACTAACGCTCCCTAACCAACCTAAATCCACATAAGCTGTTGCTGATGCATGTGCAGATAAGGCAGTAATGTTATATCCAAGACTAGCACCTAAATCGGTATTATTAGACATATCAGCATGTGGCGTTATGAGTGCATTATAATCAATTACATTATCATGATTAACATCAAGAGTTGACGCATCTAAAATGGTTGTTGTTTGGTCAAAGTTCAAATTATTTATGGTGTGATTCTCAAAATTTAAAGTACCACTTAGATTTTTTACATCCATCTGAAATTGTTGAATAAATTTTAATGCGCCTGTTATACCAGCATCCAAAAGATTTATACCCATACTGTATTTTATATATTCACCACTTGTATCTGAAAAATCAAACTTTAGCGGTAAACCAATAAGATAAGTCATAATTTTATCCACATCTATATTTAGGTTTAAAAAATCGTTACTCGTACCACTTGAGGTAACAGAAGTATCGATGGGTGAATCTATTAGACCAGTTGTGTTAAGCATAGGCGCAGCAATGGTCAGACTACCGAAGTCTAAGGGTAATGGAATTTTTGTAATCAAATTGCTGTTATCAAAATGTACAAGATTTTTATCACCATTAACTTTATAATCTTTGGTAAATATATCGACATTCCCCAACCACCCTAAACTTGCACCTGCATGTATATGTGCATCCACTTCCGCAATCAAATTCAGATCATACTTTAACTGTGGACTGAGCGTTTCAAAGTAAGCTTTATTTAATGTAGCATGTGGTGTAATAGCTAAACTACCCGTTGTTAAATCGTAAATACTGTCAAATGAAAAGTCATAAGGAAGGTGGGCGTTAATTGTCCCACTTTGAATACTTAACACAGATTCAAACCCCAGCTTGTAAGTCTCATAAGAGCCACTAAATAGACCACTAGACTGATGTATAGTATTATTGATACCAAAAAATTTATCCATTTGTAAATTCGCAGCATCTCCAGTACCCCACATATTTTGCCCAGTACGTTCAAAATTATAGGCAAAATTGTTTTCCTTAACTGCAAGCTGCTCTACTTTATGCGCAGTAGCTCCATTAAAAGATTCTGTTGCAATAGCATCTACTGAGACAGTAAAAGCAGAATTTGTATTGGTTGATAAATTAAGAATGACATTAGTGGGTGTATCTATAAGATAGTGCCCATTAACAAGATGCGCTCCAGTTACTGTTACCCCCGCTGGAATATTCTCTAAAAATAAAGATAATTTTTCCGAGCCATCCGTATCCGTTAAGCTTGAATTAATGTTAACTTTTACCTGATGAAGACCATTGCCGGTTGATGTAACAGATAAAGAGGGAGTTTCTGCAAAATTATCAATAACTGGTTTAACCGTGTAATTTGCACTGATTACCCCCTTTCCAACATTACCTGCAAGGTCAGTGTAGCTGTTCTTCTGAATACTAATGCTATTTGTATTATCTGTAACACCCGCTGTCGGAGTAAAAATAGCTTTCCAGGTAATAGAATCACTGGTGGTCAGATTTGATAAAATACCATTTTCAGCTTTTAAGTGACTGAGGTCAAAACCTTTAACGGCTTCGCTAAAGCTAAAGGTAACGGTAGCGGTTTCCCCAGCCATCAGTGCGTCATCAGACAAAGAAATTGTTGCCGTGGGCGCGGAAGTATCAACAGTGTAATTTGCACTGCTCGCTACCTTCCCTGCATTGCCTGCATTGCCTGCAAGGTCAGTGTAGCTGTTCTTCAGAAGACTAATACTATTTGTAGTATCTGTAACACCCGCTGTCGGTGTAAAAATAGCTTTCCAGGTGATAGAATCGCTGGTGACCAGATTTGATAAAATGCCATTTTCAGCTTTTAAGTCACTGAGGTCAAAACCTTTAACAGCTTCGCTAAAGCTAAAGGTAACCGTAGCGGTTTTCCCAACTATCAGTGCGTTATCAGATAAAGTAATTATTGCCGTGGGAGCGGAAGTATCAACAGTGTAATTTGCACTGCTCGCTGCCTTCCCAGCATTACCTGCAAGGTCAGTGTAGCTGTTCTTCTGAAGACTAATGCTATTTGTCTTATCTGTAACACCCACTGTCGGTGTAAAAATAGCATTCCAGGTGATAGAATCACGGCTGGTCAGATTTGATAAAACGCCATTTTCAACCGTTAAGTCGCTGAGTGCGAAACCTTTAATGGCTTCGCTAAATTTAATGGTAACTGTAGCGGTTTTTCCAAGCGTCAATGAGGGATCAGATAACAAGATGATAGCTGTGGGCTGGGTAGTATCTGGAAAAAAAACATTAATTAAATCGTTTATGAAAGACATAAAATTTCCTGACTAGAAAGATTCTTAAAGTTGACGTAGCAAATAGTTAGAACTGTGAGCGAAAAACAACGATTGCTATGACCACGATTCGTTTCATGCACTATAGCATGGGTACTTAATGTATTTTTTTTTCGTGGATTAAGCAACTTTTATTTACTTTATTTTTTTAATTTTTTTAATTTATTCAATACAAAAAACTTCATGAAAATTAACTAAAACAATAAATGATTAAAGAACAACAAGTTGAAATTATTAGCCGGTGCCATCAATGTTTGATAAATTACTTTTTTGCCTACGATTTCATCCAAGCAAGTTATAATTTTCATTTTTACAATGAAATATCAATAAAATTGCAAAGATAAATATGCAACTTATTGTAAACAATACCTTTCGCCAAACGGAAAAGCTAATTCGACAGCTCCAAGGCATGAATTTTAAGAGTATGCTGGATCTGAAAACCGTTTCCAGAGTCAGCAAATACATACACAGGATTAAAAACTGTTTGGCAAAAATGCCAAATGAGTTGCTAATCGACAGCCAGATTGCCAAGGCTATATAAATCGGCAGAACTTACGCCAAGGCTACCTGATTTTTGGCGAAGGTATTGATATCTATTAATCACTTGGCAGGCTCTAAAATAATAACCACTTTTTCATTTTTGCAATCTTACTAACTGATTTTTTTGTCCAGAAATTAATAAATACCTCCCTGTTGCAGGATTTTAAGTGCTAAAAAATGGTTACAGTGCATATCCGTATATTTTAAAGATACCTCATAACCGTTTGATTATTTTTATATTAAGCGACCACGCCAAAGTCAGAAGAGCCATAGTTTTTATTTTGACAATAGAAAAATGGCTAAAATGACAAAGATATAAAATACAATTTATTGACTTAGTTGTTGCGGCGGGTACAATCTAGCCGTGTAATTATTCACTTAAACTTATTCAAAGAGAATACTGAAAATAATTGGCATTCCTCGGTTTACAGTTTTTGCAATTACCATCGCGTAGGCAGGGTTAGCGACAGAGTAACCCGACAAATCAAAGTATCACTGTCGGGTTACCGCTGGTGCCTAACTCGACTTACCAGAGATTATTAGAATTTTTTTTGTTTTTTGTTTTTTGTTCTTTTTAGGAGTTAATTTTATGAAAAAATCTTTGCTTCGTGTTATAGCCGCTGTTGCGGTATTAACTCCGGCTATGTCTGCAAATGCGGCGTTGATCAATTACAACGAGCAATTCGATGCCTATGGTACGCACTTTAACCTCAACTTTCAGGCCAGTGATACGGGCACTACTGTCATTACTACCGCCAGCGGTACAGCCGGTACAGATGCCCTTTCACTGATTGACCCAGGCAACTATCTGGGGAATGACAATGCGTTTAACCCAGCTACCGCTGTAACTGCCGGAGGTTGGAGTTATAACGGAATTAGTTTCCATAACGCAGTTTCCAATGCTAATTATAATCTCTATTTTGATGGCGATTTGCAAATAACTAATCCCGTAGCAGGAGCAGGAGCACAAAATGTTGCCAATTATGCCGCAGTAGTACCCGTACCCTCGGCTGTTTGGTTGTTTGCGAGTGGTTTAGGGCTGTTAACGTTCAGTCGAAGAAAAAAGATTACTCAGCAATTAATTTTCCAATAAAAAGTTATTCAAAAAACCGAGTTACTCGCCAAGGCTCTTTGACCATAAGCGCGTAGAGTCATGTTGGGCACATGCTTTTCGCGCCCAATATCTCGATGCTTCAATGTGGCAATGATTTGTGGTTTTTGCTGCTGTTTTATCATCTGACACCACTATTCTCAGACCATACCGGTCGGACGCTCAGAGTCTTATTACCACTGGCATTACCCAACTGGTACAACCTGATAATTTATGGCTCAACGCTATCCTGGCTGGCTGCGTTTTCTTTATTTATGTTTGTCTATGCACCCATTTTAACCAGTGCACGCATTGACGGACAGGAAGGCTAATCTAAATGTCATTAAGTTAGGAAGATAAACCGTTGGCTGAGCGAAGCCGAAGCCTGCAAAATCGCTTCGACTTCGCTCAGCCAACGGATTAACTTAATCACTACAACATGCTGCCAGTTTCCAAAAACCTAATATGCATAGCAAACGCATGAGGTAAATCATGCGGTATGTGACCCGGTTTACAGGTTGAAAGATATTGATACAACGCCTCTTTATACAGCGGGTGCGCGCAATTTTCGATAATGGATTTGGCACGCTGGCTGGGCGACAAGCCTCTCAAATCAGCAATGCCCTGCTCCGTGATAATAACTTTGACACTGTGCTCACTATGATCAACATGGGCGCACATCGGAACAATAGAAGAAATTCTGCCACCCTTGACTATAGAGGGTGCCATAAAAATAGACAGATACGCATTACGTTCAAAGTCGCCACTGCCACCGATACCATTCATTAAATCGGAACCTAACACATGGGAAGAATTGGCATGACCATAAATATCAAATTCCAAACCCACATTCAAAGCAATCACACCCAGACGTCTTATCAACTCAGGATTATTTGAAATTTCCTGTGGCCTAAGAACAATTTTATCGCTAAAAAAGTCCATATTATCAAAAATGGTTTGCAGTTTACCGGGTGTGATTGTCAAACTGGACGCACTGACTCCCGTGACCTTGCCACTCAAAAGCAAATCAACAACCGATTCTTGCAGCACTTCGGAAAACAGGGTGAATTTTGGGATATCCGGATTTTTACCCAAGGTATCCATCACTGCATTATTGATATTACCGACACCGCTTTGCAGCGGCAAAAACTGTTTAGGAATACGCCCGGCATTAAGTTCGTTTAGTAAAAATTTTTCAACATGGTGTGCTATGAGGACACTGGTCTCATCATTTTTTGTAAATGCCTCAATTTGATCAGCCTGATTGGTTTCGACAATACCTATAATTTTAGCAGGATCAATCTGCACATAAGGCTTGCCTATTTTATCCATTGTGCCATTAAGTGGAATAACCGGACGCTTGGGCGGATTTGGCAACGTCACATTATCGGCAAACTCGGTAATTCGTGAGGAAAAATAACTGTTTCTTTCAATAATTATTTTTTGGGCACGCTCCAAAAAAGTCGGAGAATTGCCAATACCCGATGTCAAAAAGACCCGACCATCACGGGTCACATCAACTGCCTCAATGACGGCCACATCTATCTCGCCAAAGAAGCCGGCGCGTAGCATTTGCGCAACCTCACCCAAGTGCATATCCACAAACTCAACTTCATTATTGTTGATGGCTTTGCGCATACCGGAGGCTGACTGATAAGGCGCACGCCATTTAACACACTTTGCAGCCGCCAACTCATCATCAACTTGGGCACCTACAGAAGCGCCGGTAATTAACCGTATGGCAAAGTCTTCACCTTTTTCATGCAGCGCCTTAGCTCGAAGGGCCAAAGCAATAGGTACAACTTTTGGAGATCCGGCGGCGGTAAAGCCGCTAAAAGCGACCATGTCATTATTGTTAATAATGCCGGCCGCTTCTTCCGGCGTTAATAGTGAATAGCGCGTCATGATTTAATCCTGTTATGCGAATCACTTAAGACATTTCACCACGAAGACACGAAGTTCACGAAGAAAAACCAAAGAAAAATCTTCGTGTTCTTCGTGTCTTCGTGTCTTCGTGTCTTCGTGTCTTCGTGGTGAATTAAAGTGTCAACTACTTTTTGGCTTCTATGAAGAATGCCTCACTTAAGAGCTTATTTTCCAATGAAATTGGGCTTTCTTTTCTCAAAAAAAGCGGTAAGTCCTTCGTTATAATCAAGACTGTCATAGACGTATCGTCTAAGCCCTTGAATCCGCTCAAACTCATCCGGATTAATGGCATTTGCCTCACACAAAACGCGCATCTCTTCTTTAATGACCGCGATGGCAAGCGGTGCTTTTTCACAGATTAGATTGGCAATGGCA
>CAIQND010000289.1 GCA_903873045.1 uncultured Methylococcaceae bacterium
CCCAGAAATTACCTCGGCTCTTATTGTGGATGCCACTTTATGGATTTTAATTGGGTTTTCTGCCGTGACCTGGGCTTTGATACTGATTAAAGGCATACAGCATCTGCGGATTTCGCATCACAACCGAGTTTATGGCAAAAAATTCTGGGGGGCTTCGGATTTTCAGGCCGCCTCAGCATTAGAAGGCAATAACGGCCCTGCCGCCAGAGTCGCTGAAGCGGGCTTCGCCACTTTGCTGGACGCTGACGGTGGCACCACCACTCACGATCTTGAACATACCGGTGATCGCCAGGAATTGCTTGATAGACGTTTGCGCCAACAAATGCAAAAAGAACGCAGTGCACTGGAAAGTGGTCTGGCCATATTGGCAACTGTCGGTAGTATCTCGCCATTTGTGGGTCTGTTCGGCACAGTCTGGGGAATTATGGGCGCACTGACCAGCATCAGTAAAAGTGGCTCAGCTAGTCTGGAAGTGGTTGCCGGCCCCATTGGTGAAGCACTGGTTGCCACCGCCGTAGGTATTGCCGTCGCAGTTCCGGCGGTTATCGGATACAACTTTTTTATTCGCAGAAACAAGGTGATTTGGGCATTTCTTGATGACTTTTCTATCGATTTTGTCCATCTTGCCTTAAAAACCGCGTTCTTGATTAAGCGTCAAGAGTCCAACACGGCTGTTTCGACACGTTCTAACGAGCAAGTGACAAGAAAACCGGTTATTAAAACGAATCATGATGAATTACAAGCGGAAGGAGCACAAATCTAATGGCTTTTAATACAAAAGATGACGGTGGTGATGATGTAATGAGTGAAATCAACGTCACGCCGTTGGTTGATGTGATGCTGGTGCTGTTGGTGGTATTTATCGTAACAGCCCCTTTATTGACCCAAGCCGTACACGTTAATTTACCAAAGACCGCCGAGACTGCACCGCCTGAAGAAAAAGATGCGGTTTATATCAGTGTCGATGCAACAGGAAAAATATTCATGGACAAAGCAGAGATTGCTATCGAAGCCTTTGAAAATGAACTGATAACCCGTAAAGCCGCCGACCCTGAAATTGCTCTTAATCTTAACGCCGATGATGCGGTTCAATACGGCACCGTTGCCAAAGTGATGGCCTCAATAGAAAGATCGGGCATCACCAAGTTAGCGGTTCTGACGGCTCCCAAGAATTAGTGGCCGACTTCGTAGGAGCGATTCCACCATCGCGATTTGAAACGTTAGTCGCGACGTAGGCACCGCTCCCACAATAGATCATCCATTTAAAGCGCGACGATTTTACTGAGACCAAAAGCCAATTGCCCTCCGCAGGGCTATTGTTTTAAAAAACTATTTAACGCTAATCCAGAGGACAAGATGTTACCCATAATTTCACATTCAAAATTATTTTCAGTGCTGGGCGCTTTGGCGTTTGCAACGGCTGTTCATGCTGAAGATCCTGTTACGCCGCCTATCCCCGGTGTGGCGGCAGGCGGTGTCGTCATTGAATTAATCAAAGATGGCTTTAAAGGCACCGAAGGCCCTATTGGCTACTCGGACGGCAGTTTGTTGTTTACAGAAACCCAAGCCAACAAGATTTTGCGTATTGCGCCTGACAATTCCGTTTCAACATTCCTGGAAAATTCCAATGGCGCCAACGGTCTTGCCGTCAATGCCAACGGAGAGATTATTGCCGTGCAGACGCTCAAACCCCAAGTCGGGATTGTTTATCCGTTTGACAAACAAAAAACGTTTGTTGAAAACTTTGAAGGCACACCTTTTCAACGACCTAACGATGTAGTGCTGGATAAAAGCGGCGGCATTTTCTTTACCGACAGCGGCACCCGCCCGACTAAAGAAATTCCTAATCCCCCCGCCTCTCATCCTGGCGTGTTTTACATTACCCCGGCAGGTCAATTAAAGCGACTGGCTAACGATATTGAGCGCCCTAACGGCATTCAGTTAAGTAAAGATGAAAAAGTATTGTATGTGGCCAATACCCTTGGCGAACATATTCTGGCTTATGACATTGGCGCTGATGGTTCACTCACAAACAAAAGAAACTTTGCCAAACTGGACGGCTGGAAAAATGAAGATAATGTCTGGTCTAGCGGTGCCGACGGTCTTGCGATAGATGATGCAGACCGCCTTTATGTCGCATCAAATTCGGGAGTTGAAGTGTTTACTGACAAGGGCGAAGCACTGGGCGTTATTCCGCTACCCAAAAAGCCACAAAATCTGGCTTTTGCCGGTGCAGACAAGAAAACGCTTTATGCCGTAGGACGCGGCGCAGCTTACAAAATTCCTCTGCTTGCACAAGGGTTTAAAGGTCGCGCGAAATAATAGTTCAGTACGCCGGGAACTGAAAAAATTTGCCCACGAAAAACACGAAAGACACGAAATTTTCGTGGACGGTTTGTAATATCCGTAAATAATCAATCTCCAAGGAAAACCTATGGCACGTAAAACAGCGAAAGACTTTGAACCGGAAGTGCTAAAACTATTTGACCGTTATGTCCACGGCCAATTATCACGCCGGGGATTTTTGGCTTCAGCGGCAAAATTTACGGTGCTGGGTCTGACTGCCGAAGGATTGCTTGAAGCATTAAGTCCAAACTTTGCTCAAGCGCAGCAAATAGGGCTTGATGATCCGCGCATTTCGGCAAAATATGTTGAATATCCCTCGCCTGTCGGTTACGGCAAGATTCGCGGGTACTTGGTTCAGCCTGCGAAATTTACAGGAAAACTGCCGGCTGTGTTGGTCGTGCATGAAAACCGTGGGCTTAATCCGCATATCGAAGATATCACAAGGCGCATTGCGCTTGATAATTTTATCGCTTTTGCACCGGATGCCTTGTTTCCATTAGGCGGCTATCCAGGTAATGAAGACAAAGCGCGTGAACTTTTTAAAGGACTGGATCAAACCAAAACGCACACCGATTTTATCACCGCTGTTGGTGTCTTGAAAAATCTGCCGGAAGGCAACGG
>CAIQND010000290.1 GCA_903873045.1 uncultured Methylococcaceae bacterium
GGGTTGGGTTGAGGTGAGGTGAGGAGAATAAAATCAAGCCGTTACATTCCCCTCATCCCAACCTTCTCCCTTTGGAGAAGGAGCAGTAAAACTTGTGTAGATACTTATGCCTTAATAGAGAGGTTATCTGTAAAAATCGTCCCGCTTTAAGTTGAAAGCCCTAAATTTGAACGCTGACAAAGTATCACGACCTATTCATCTTGGACTGACATTACAACCCTCATCAAATCGGAAATAACTTTTGTCTTCCAAGCTAATATAACTGTCTTACAGCAACAATACGTACGCGCCGATTGACTTCGCTATCTGGATTATTAGCGTCTAACAAATCATTTTTGCCTTTGCCAACAATTTTGATATGAGATGGCTCAATATCATAAGTATCAACCAAAAAACGTTTTACTGAGGCGGCACGCTCTTCAGATAGGTTTATATTATAGGCATAACCCCCAATGGCATCCGTATGACCTTCAACAACAAAACCCATGTTTTTTAATTTTTCAGAAGCCAATGCTTCACCTACCGGTTTAAGTTGATCCTTACCGGATGCTGTAAGTTCTGCTGATTTATAGCCAAAAATAATTTCCATGGACAATGCGGTCTCTGTACCTGGCGTATAGGGCTTTTTAACACTTGCCTTAGACTTTGCTTTAGGAGCAGCCAAATTACCCATAGAAATATTACGGTCATGGCTACTTTGTTTTATATCACCTTCGTAGTCATTATCGTCTGGAATAACATCGGGATTAGCCGCCGCAGGGTTTAATGCTTCTATCACTTGATTTGTTGAGGCAATTTTTTTGCCAAAATTACTTTCATCCGCATTAACTGCTGTAGTTAGCACTATTAAACCCAAAAAGCAGAATAATTGTTGTTGTGTTTTCATAAACCCCCTTAAAAATATATTAAACAACGAGAGTGCTTGGCCAATCCAAGCAAATGTCTTACCAATTTAACTACAACAAGCGTCCAGATCATGATCGGCGTTTAAAACGAACAATTACTAACTGACGTTACACACAGCGCTTCGGAGAAACAAATAGCTCTAGCCCCTGAAAATACTTGTAATTCTTCGAATTTATTTATGTACAGAATCCGTTACCAAGCTTTAACCGCACCCTAATTAATAAGTAATTAATCACCATAAAAGCTAAGGATTGTTAAGAGGTTCAAGTAAAACTATTAGCCTTGAGGAAGAATCAACATACGAAAAAAGTATCAAATTCTGACAGAAGACTTAGACTTACTGATGATTATACATAAATTTTATTTTCTATCAAAAGAAATAGAATCTTAAGTTCAAGCTCCCACCACCTTACGTGCGCTAAAAGCAAAGCATAGCTCAATTTTCCTTGTAAAGTTTATGCTGATTTTTCAGCAATTCAGAGCATTCCTTAAAAAATAATTGACCTCCCTACGTGTTTTTATTTTGGGTGCAAAATACCTTCTTCCTTTATTATCAGGAGCTACTTGCGATTAATTAAACTTTCGACCTGCATAAACCGCTGGGTATTACTCTTACATTAATGCGTGAGGTAAATTGGAATAGGGGAAATTTCAGGGCACTTTAATTGCCATGTTGATTAGCGATACTATATGTAATACTATAAATGCATGAGTAAAGCCAATAAACTATTAGAACAGATGCGCAATAATCCCCGTGACTGGCGGATTGATGACGTTAAAACGGTCGCCGAGTATTTTTCAGTGGATTGGCGCAACATGGGCGGCAGTCATCATGTATTTGGTGTTGCAGGGATTGCTGAAAAAGTCTGTGTACCGGCACATCGACCTATTAAACCTGCCTATATTCGTCAATTTGTTATGTTGATTGATAAAATTAAAGAGTCAAACTTATGAGTGAAATTATCGTTAAAGCTATTAAACCGCCTTATCCGTTTGAGGCTTATGCACATATTATTGAACCCATCCCTGCAAATGATGGTGGCGGGTTTTTAATTACCTTCCCCGACTTACCTGGGTGTATGGCTGATGGCACTACCGAAGTGGAAGCGATTGAGGCGGGGCGTGATGCATTTTTAAGCTGGGTATCTGCGGTTACTGACATGGGTGATGTTATCCCCAGACCCTTATTTACTTCGGTATCGGCAGTATTGCTGCCTCCATCCGGAAAGTTTGTACAGCGTGTACCCAAGTCCATTCATGCGCAATTAGCCGTTAAAGCCAAGCAAGAAGGCGTTAGCTTAAACAGCTTGGTATTGTCTTTTATTGCCGATGGACTGGGCAGGCTAAATTTTAAGCAATAAAAACCCGCCAAGGCGGGTTGATGTAGGGCATTAATATTATTTAGGCAGCTTGTTTTCAGCCAGTCTCATCATCCTGCTCTTAATTTTGTACGCAAATGTACGCATTAACTAATTCACTTTCCGTTGATAGGTAAGGCAACCTGCAACTGGAATCCTGGTTGAGCAGTTTCAACCGAACTATTTTTTTCGACTCAAAGAAAAAATCCGTTGAAACCTGCCTGATCCGTGTCATCCGTGTTCCATGACCAAAATCGGGGTCTACCGAGTCGTTACATTGTAAATAATATAGAAAACACATTACCCTGAATAATAAGGTATAATGAAAAAATTTTTGGTAACTTTAGTAAAGCATGTCAGAAACACATTCAGAACTGCAACGGCGCCGTACATTCGCTATCATTTCACATCCTGATGCCGGTAAAACCACCATTACCGAAAAACTCTTGCTGTTCGGTGGTGCCATTCAGCTTGCAGGGTCGGTAAAAGGCCGAAAAGCGGCGCGTCACGCGACCTCTGACTGGATGGAAATGGAAAAAGAGCGGGGCATTTCTGTCACGACGTCAGTTATGCAATTTGAACACAAAGGTTGCATTATTAACCTGCTTGATACCCCCGGCCATGAAGATTTTTCGGAAGATACATATCGCACGCTAACCGCAGTGGATTCGGCGCTGATGGTGATCGATGTTGCCAAAGGCGTTGAAACGCGAACCATTAATTTAATGGAAGTGTGTCGATTACGCACCACACCCATTCTTACGTTTATTAATAAATTGGATCGGGAAGGACGCGAACCGATTGAGTTACTGGATGAAGTCGAAAATGTATTAAACATCAAATGTGCGCCAATGACGTGGCCTATCGGCATGGGCAAACGTTTTAAAGGGGTGTACCATCTTTATAAAGATGAAATTCATTTGTTCAGCGCACAGCATGGCGGAAAAATTGCCGAAGCCGAAGTCATCAAGGGATTAAATAATCCCAAGCTGGATGAACTGCTTAAATATCAGGCAGAAGAATTACGTGATGAAATTGATTTGGTCAAAGGTGCCAGTCATGAGTTTAATCTTGAAGATTATCTGGCGGGTAATTTAACGCCGGTATTTTTTGGTTCTGCCATTAACAACTTCGGCATTATTGAACTGCTGGATGCCTTTGCAGAATATGCACCCTCCCCCCGCCCCAGACAAGCAGAACAACGACTGGTTTCACCCGAAGAAGACAAGTTTACGGGGTTTGTATTTAAAGTTCAGGCAAATATGGACCCGTCTCATAGAGACCGTGTTGCATTTTTGCGCGTGTGTTCCGGTAAATTTGATAAAGGCATGAAGGTTAACCATGTCCGTCTTGGTAAAAACATTCAAGTTGGCAACGCCATCACTTTTCAGGCTGACACCCGCAAAAGCGTAGAAGAAGCTTATCCGGGTGACATCATTGGCTTGCATAATCACGGCACCATTCAAGTGGGTGATACCTTTACCCAAGGCGAAATACTTAAATATGGCGGCATTCCCTACTTTGCTCCGGAATTATTTAGACGGGTAATTTTAAAAGATCCGTTAAGAGCCAAAGCCTTGCAAAAAGGCTTGGTGCAATTAACCGAAGAAGGCGCAACGCAGCTATTTAAGCCGTTAAAAAATAATGACCTTATTTTGGGCGCAGTCGGTATTTTGCAATTTGACGTTACGGCCTACCGTCTTAAAGGTGAATACAATGTTGAATGCGTTTATGACGCCATCCCTATCTCAACAGTGCGCTGGGTAAGTTCTGACAAACCTGCCAAGCTTGAAGAATTTAAGAACAAAGCCTTTGAAAATCTAGCAGAAGATGGCGGCGGATATCTGGTTTATCTGGCCAATAGCCGGGTAAATCTCCAACTAACTGAAGAACGTTGGCCAGATATTAAATTTAGTTCGACC
>CAIQND010000291.1 GCA_903873045.1 uncultured Methylococcaceae bacterium
AAAGAACAAATGTCTGTCGTCTGTTTGGAGTCAATACCATGCCTTGAAAAATCTTAACCCCATCTCTTATCAGGGTACTTGGCGTGGATGCAGGCAACAAATAAGCTGGGTCAATGCGATTCCTTATGCTTTTAAAGGCGCAGATGGTAAACAAAAAGTAATTGCAGTTAATAGGGTGGTTTGCAAGGAAGAGTGGGAGGTGGTTAACAGCGATACAGCGGAAATTGAAACCAAAACCAGTCGTCATGCCTGGATTTCCGGCAAGCCGATTACCGCACAAAACGTGCATGAACGTTGCAACCTGGGTGCACGCTTTCGCTGGGGAATCGAGGTCAGTCATCAAACCGAAAAACGCGGTGGTTATTGTTACGAGCATCTCTTTTCTCATAACTGGCAAGCGCTGTGCGGCTTTCACCATCTGCTGCGGCTGGCCCATCTTGTTCATGCGATTACCTTCGCCACCCCGCGTGCGGCTAAATTCATTAGAGCAATGGGATTACGCGAATTCCTTAATTTCGTTAAAGTAACGTTCACCGGTCCGTGGCTGCGCAAGGAATGGGTGGCGCAGTTCTTAGCGCAGCCATTTCACTTGCAGCTCGAATAGTTTTTCAGTGGGTGAGGTGTATTTCAGAGGTATAAAACGACCTCTTGGATAGTTGCGCCTCGCGATTTGGTAAATCATATCAAAAGGTAATTATTTTTCGTCCCGTCTCCAAAGTCGTCCGTATTGTGAGTCAAATACTCGTGCAATGAAATTTTTCCTGGAGTAATGCCATGCATTGGATAGATTGGTTTTCTGGTCGATAAGGTTATGCGTCAGGGCTGGATCAAACCGGCTAATATAAAGAAAGCAATACACCGGGCACGACTTATTCGACGGCGGTCACTCAAGGGGCGACGGCCATGCTGATTAAGGCTTTAAAAGAAGCCGGTAACGGCACTTGGTTTACGGTATTAGAACGTGAATCGATTGCCAATTTGTTAAATGAACGGAAAATAATCCAACAGACTCGCCAGCAATACAGTGGCGACCAACAAGTTTCTGCATTACCGCCTTTGTTGTATTCACCGCTGATATTAGAAGGCGGCGTTATTTCTTATCAAAGTAATTCACTCACCGGCGGCTTTGGCGCAAAGTATTTGGGGGTGGGTGGCGATACCGAGTTTCAACGTGATTCTGTGAGTATTTATTTAAGAACCGTCTCCGTGCAAAACGGCCAGGTTTTACAGTCCGTTGATACGACAAAAACTATTTTTTCGGTAAAAGTGGATTTAAGTGTCTTTAAGTTTGTTGCCTTAAAAGATTTACTGGAAATTGAAACCGGTTTTACCAGTAATGAGCCGGCGCAACTGGCCGTATTGGAAGCGATTGAAAAAGCGGTGCATACCACCATTATTGAAGGCGCCTTACAAGGCTTGTGGCAATTTAAAGACCCTCAGCAAGCCCAAGCGATAATGGCCGCCTATCAAGAAGAAAAAACCAGTGAAAGTGTCCCTTATACACACCCTGTGTTTGATACGGAATCCACTACGCTTATTAAATGAGTAAATCACACTTGTTAACACTGGAGGTCATGCAAAGCCTGACCTCTATTGTTAATAATTATGTTTGTGTTAATGATTAAATGCTTTGTTTACCAATCGCGCTTATAAAGATTTTCCCAGCACTCTATAAATGACATAAATGACATAAATTGCAAAGACAACCGTCAAAATATATATGCCCGCTGAAATCATTTAAAAATCCTCGTTAGTTATTGGTGTGATTCTTGTTTAAATTTATAACTAAAAATTGGCATCCTTCATTCATCGGTTTACACTTTTTCTAATTACAGACGCGTAGGTCGGGTTAGCGAGAGCGTAACCCGACAAATCGTACTATCTGTGTCGGGTTACGGCTAGCGCCTAACCCGACCTACAGAGATTATTAGCA
>CAIQND010000292.1 GCA_903873045.1 uncultured Methylococcaceae bacterium
GTAACTTCTTCAGTTTCTATACGAATCAACACCGGATTATTCATGTGTTCATAAGCCAGTTCAGTCACTTTGTAAGATAACGTCGCTGAAAACAGCATGTTTAAGCGCAGTTCAGGCGCTGACATACGCCGTAATAAATAACGGATGTCTTTTATAAATCCCAAATCAAACATACGGTCGGCTTCATCCATGACGGTGACTTGCACGTTGTCCAGCGTGAAGGCATTTTGTCGGTAAAAATCAATGATACGACCCGGTGTGCCGATGATAATATCAACATTGGATTTGATGGTATCTAGTTGTTTTTGATAGTCAGTACCGCCGTAAATCAGCGCAAGCTTTAAATTTAGATGCTTGCCCAGCAGTAAGGCATCTTTATGAATTTGAATGGCCAGTTCGCGTGTTGGTGCCAGAATAATGGCTCTGGGATTTTTGACAGGCCCACTTTTTGCGAGCATTTTCGGCGGTGCTATCGTTACAGTGCCCTGCTCCTCCGTACACAGCTCATCGTCACATGTTGGCGGTATATCATCTAAATCATTGCCGTCATTATCATTGAGTAAGTGCTGAAAAGTAGCCAACAAAAAAGTGGCGGTTTTACCCGTTCCTGTTTGTGCCTGGCCTGCAATATCCTTGCCCCGCAACAATAAGGGCAAGGCTTTGTCCTGAATGGGCGTGCAATAATTAAAACCTGCATCGTTTAATCCGTGCAGGATAGGGTCAGACAATTCAAGATTGCTGAAGCGGGTTTGAGTTAAATGGGTAGTATTCATAGAGTCATAGCATAACGTAAAAATCAAATTGGTTGAAATTGATTGACTAGAAGCGCTATCCCTCATATAGTTTTAACTTTTAATAGTTGGAGAAATAGTGTGAGCGATTCAGTCCTTCATGTGAGCGATGGTGAATTTAACGAAATTGTCATTAAAGCTAACGGTCCCGTACTAGTTGATTATTGGGCTGAATGGTGCGGACCTTGCAAAATGATTGCACCGGTTCTGGATGCTATTGCCGAAGAGTATGCAGGTAAATTGACGGTTGTTAAAATAAATATAGATGAAAACCCACAGACACCACAACACTACGGTGTGCGCGGCATTCCAACACTGATGCTATTTAAGGATGGCGACGTGGAAGCTACCAAAGTCGGCGCTTTGACAAAATCAGAGCTTGCCAAGTTTATTGATAGCAACATTTAAACATGCCCCCCTTATTCAGATCTGTCACAAAAGTTGGACGGATCTGAATACTTCAGCTATACTTGCGCTGTGCGATAGCTTCGTGCGCTCAATCATATCGTCCGATAAATTACCCCTGAATTTTAAATCCTATCCCGGTCGTTACGGTTTATACCCTAACTACATTTCTTCGAGTTACCTTTTTTATGAATCTTACCGAGTTAAAACTAAAACAAATAAGTGAAGTTATTGAAATCGCCGAGTCCCTTGGACTTGAAAATGTTGCCAGATCGCGTAAGCAGGATTTGATTTTTGCCATCCTGAAAAAACAGGCAAAAGCCGGAGATGATATTTCCGGTGATGGTGTTCTGGAAATTTTGCAGGATGGTTTTGGTTTTTTACGTACGCCGGGCTGCTCGTATTTGGCAGGCCCTGATGATATTTATGTATCCCCTAGTCAAATCAGACGATTTTCATTAAAAACAGGCGATACCATAAGCGGAAAAATCAGACCGCCAAAAGATAACGAACGTTATTTTGCAATGCTCAAAGTTGATCAAATCAATTTTGAACCGCCCGAAAATACCAAAAACAAAATTACCTTTTCAAACCTGACCCCTCTGTTTGCCAAGCAACGGTTTGTTCTTGAGCAAGGTAATGGCACCAGTGAAGATTTGACCGGACGGATAATAGATTTAATCGCTCCTATCGGTAAAGGTCAGCGTGGCTTAATTGTGTCACCGCCAAAAGCCGGTAAAACCATGATCTTGCAAAGTCTGGCACAAGCCATCGCGGAACAAAATCCGGAATGTTATCTTATTGTATTATTAATCGATGAGCGTCCTGAAGAGGTCACGGAAATGGAGCGCTGTGTGCGCGGTGAAGTTATCTCCAGTACTTTTGATGAACCGGCAACCCGTCATGTACAGGTTGCAGAAATGGTCATCGAAAAGGCGAGGCGTTTGGTTGAGCATAAACACGATGTAGTTATTTTGTTAGACTCGATTACCCGACTGGCCAGGGCTTATAATACCGTTGTTCCTTCTTCGGGCAAGATATTAACGGGGGGTGTTGATGCCAACGCATTGGAAAAACCAAAACGCTTTTTTGGTGCAGCAAGAAATATTGAAGAAGGTGGCAGTTTAACCATTATAGCCACCGCATTGGTTGATACCGGTTCAAGAATGGATGAAGTTATCTATGAAGAATTTAAAGGTACCGGTAACATGGAATTGCATCTGGATCGAAAAATTGCTGAAAAAAGAATTTATCCGGCAATAAACATTAATCGTTCCGGAACACGTCGTGAAGAATATTTGGTTGATCCCGACACCCTGCAAAAAACCTGGATTTTGCGCAAAATTCTGCAACCGATGGATGAAACTGCTGCATCAGAATTTTTGCTAGGCAAGCTTAAAGACTTTAATACCAACGCTGAATTTTTTGATTCAATGAAGCGTTAATAGCCGCGAAAGTAATTTCGCGATATTTTTTAAAATTATTTTTTACCGATGCCGGTCGGGTTTTGCAACTCTGACCGAAACGTTTGAAGCGTTTAACCGCGTATATAAAATGTGAGTGACGGGGTTGAAAATGCTGTCACGCTTTAGGTATATAAAACACACTTATTGTCACATTTTTAAATGCAAATGTGACTTTTATCGTTCAAAACATTAAAAAATCGATATATGGCTGACACTACATTGTTGATACATGCAATAATTCTCGGCCTCGTTGAGGGCTTGACCGAATTTCTTCCGGTCTCGTCTACAGGTCATTTGATTCTGGTCGGACAATTGCTCGGCTTTAACGACGACAAAGGCAAAGTGTTTGAAATTGCGATTCAGTTCGCCGCGATACTGGCGGTGGTTTGGGAATATCGTGCACGACTGGCTCATACAGTGAGTAGTCTAACGTCTGAGCCGTTGTCTCAGCGCTTGGCGGTTAACTTGATGGTTGCGTTTATGCCGGCGGCCGTATTGGGATTTTTGTTTTTAAAACAAATTAAA
>CAIQND010000293.1 GCA_903873045.1 uncultured Methylococcaceae bacterium
CATGAATGTGATAATGCTTGGCCAATGATATAATTCATTTATTAAAATTTATGATCTGGCTGTACCAGCAAATTGTATAGAGTAAATAAAATGAGACTTTCAGTTGCAGAAAACAAGGCAGTTTGTCATTTACTAAAGGGTGCGGATCCCACGGGTCGTATCTACTTATTTGGTTCGCGTACAGATGATGCTAAAAGGGGCGGTGATATTGATTTGTTTTTTGAGACTTCAACTATTTTGGATTTAAAACAAACATTAACACTTGAATATTTATTATCCGCAACCTGTGATACCAAAGTGGATTTGTTGGTGAAAAATCCCGGACAGGAAGAGCAGCCTATTTTTATGATTGCCCGCAAAGGAATTTTATTGTGAGTAAAGAAAAAGAAATTTTGTTGAGTAATATTGATGCTTGTAAACAGCGAATTGAGAAGCTGACTTATTCCTTAAACAAGAATCGCGATTTATTCCCCTTAACCATTAAATCTGTTGCTCATCTTTCTGATGAACAAGAAGAATCTATTGATGCACTCATTTTGCGATATTCTCAAATAGTTGCGATGATCCAGGATCAAATTTTTAGAGGCATTGCCTATCTTGAACAAGAAGATCTAAGTAACAAGTCCAATCGTGACAAAGTATTGTTAATGGAAAAATTAGGTGCTATTCGTTCTGCAGATGAATTTGGTACAGCCGCAGTATTAAGAAATAAATTTGCCCACCATTATCCGGAAGCAATAAAAGACAGGATCGCACGACTTAATCTGGTCATAGAAGAAGCTGATTTTGTGATTGGCGTTTTTGAAGACGTACTGGCCTTTATGCGCTTAAAAGGTCATCTGACTATGCCAGCAATAAAAAATGATTTTTAATGGATGTATTTTCATTTAATGCGATAAACAAGCTTTTCGTGACTTTTATCTTCCTCTTATATTTTAAATAAACCCGGTTTACCATGAAAAAATTAAAAGTAATGACTGTAGTAGGCACCCGGCCTGAGATTATCAGGCTTTCTTCTGTCCTTAAAAAATTGGATGCCACTGAAAGCATTGAGCATATTTTGGTGCATACGGGGCAAAATTATGATTATGAGCTGAATGAAATATTTTTTAAGGATTTTGGTATAAGAAAACCGGATTATTTTCTTAATGCGGCGGGCAAAAATGCCACTGAAACGATTGGCAATATCCTGATTAATGTTGATCCTGTATTGGAAAAAGAACAACCCGATGCTTTTCTGGTTTTGGGCGATACTAATAGTTGTTTATGCGCCATTCCGGCTAAAAAACGTCAAATCCCTATTTTTCACATGGAAGCGGGCAATCGTTGTTTTGATCAGCGTGTACCAGAGGAAACCAACCGTAAAATTGTCGACCATATCAGTGATGTTAATTTAACGTACAGTGATATTGCCAGAGAGTATTTATTAAGGGAAGGTTTACCGGCAGATCGTATTATTAAAACCGGTAGCCCCATGTTTGAGGTGATCCATTCCCGACTTGATGAAATTAAGGCCTCTTTAATCCTTGATGAGCTGGCTATTAAAAAAGGCGAGTATTTTGTAGTGTCTGCACATCGCGAAGAAAATATTAGCTCTGACCGCAATTTTTTTGCCTTGATAGATACATTAAATGCGATGGCCGAGCATTATCAGTTACCTATCATTATTTCTACTCACCCTCGCACCCGTAACAAGATTGATCAACATGGCATTGAGTTTAACCCGTTAATTAAGTTAATGAAGCCCATTGGTTTTATTGATTATGTTAAGTTGCAATTAGATGCAAAAGCGGTGTTATCTGATAGTGGCACTATCTCTGAAGAATCTTCTATTTTAAACTTCCCTGCCCTTAATATCCGCGAAGCGCATGAAAGACCGGAAGCCATGGAAGAAGCATCGGTGATGATGGTGGGACTTAATAAAGAACGCATTATGCAAGGCTTGCTGGTTTTAGAATCTCAAGCAGGCAGCACAAGTCGGGTAACTCGTCCGGTGAGTGATTATTCAATGCCTAATGTCGCCGATAAAGTTGTGCGGATTATTATTTCTTATACCGATTATATTAATCGTGTGGTTTGGCAAAAGCCGCAATAATTATGAATATATGCTTAATCATTGATGATTATTTACCGGCCAGTATAAAAGTTGGTGCCAAAATGATGCACGAATTGGCGCTGGAATTTATTGCACAAGGACATAGCGTTACCGTTATTACGCCCTGCCCTGGCTTGCAAAGTAAGTTTGAAATAACCCAACTTGATGGTGTTACGATTTGCCGTTTTCGATCCGGCGAGATAAAGAATGTTTCAAAGGTAAAAAGAGCCATCAATGAAACGTTGTTGTCTTATCATGCCTGGCAAGCCTTTAAGCCGTATTTTAAGCAAAATCCGCATGCGTTAATTATTTATTATTCCCCCACTATTTTTTGGGGGTGCTTGGTGAATCGTTTAAAAAAATTGTGGGGCGCTACCAGTTATTTGGTGTTGCGGGATTTTTTTCCGCAATGGGTCATTGATAATGGCATGTTAAGCGCTACGTCACCTATCACCCGGTATTTCCGATTTTTTGAAGCGTTAAGTTACCTCGCTGCGGATACCATTGGCATTCAATCCCCTAAAAATATAGCCTGGTTTTCTGCAACCAGTGCTGTTAAAAAGCCGTTGGATCTTTTATATAACTGGGCCGCTAATGAGCCTGTCCCTGCCGGTAATAGCAATTACCGAACGGCCTTGGGACTGGAAGATAAAGTGGTTTATTTTTATGGCGGTAATATCGGCCATGCCCAAGATATGATGAATATCGTGCGTCTGGCCATAGCTATGCGCCAAGAAACCAACGCGCATTTTGTGTTGGTGGGTGCCGGTGATGAAGTAGAGCTAGTGCGTGAGGCAATGGCACAACATGATTTACATAATATGTCGCTACTGCCTTCAGTTACCCAGGATGAGTTTAAAAACATGCTGGCGGAGTTTGATATTGGGTTGTTTAGCTTACACCATGATCATACTACGCATAATTTTCCCGGTAAGTTATTGGGTTATATGGTGCAGGAAAAGCCAATTCTAGGCAGCGTAAATCCTGATACCTAAATCCTGCAAGCCCTAAAAAACAGACGGCAATCCCCGCTTTTTTTGATACTCAATTTTTTTTAAAATCCGCCAACGCGGTTCTGCCTATGTATTTATGGCATTTGATCCTCGACACATCCGAAATTACACAAAA
>CAIQND010000294.1 GCA_903873045.1 uncultured Methylococcaceae bacterium
CATGGACAGGCTACACATGATCTAGCAGGTCTGCCTATCAGTTCAGTTTGGACTGGTTGGACTGCCAATCCGTTGGCTAATTATGGTACAGCCAATAATGTGTTTTTAGGTCAAACTCATGTTGCGGATTATGACTTTAATGATGGCTTTGGCGTTCAACCCGATGTTACTTTGTTGACACAAACTGATATCGTTAAGGTGGGTACCTTTATGTTGACGGGTAACACGTTGACATTTGTGCCATTACCAGCAGCCGTTTGGTTGTTTGGTGCCGGCTTGATGGGTATGGTTCGTTTGAACCGTCGCAAGTCAGTTCAAGCATAATTGATTGGTGCGCAAGGTTGGTTTAATTAAGCCTTGCGTGCTTTCTATACTTTAGTACACATAGGTTGTAAACAGAATATGAATAAATTACTTTTATCGGCTGCAATTAGTGCCGCTTTTTTCGCCGGTCAAGCACAGGCGACTACATTGACTTTGCATTTAACTTCCCCTAATTTAGTGGCGGCTTTATCAGGTACTGTTGATGAAATCTGGATTTCAGGTTCTTCAGCCGCTACACCTTTTATAGAAAAATCAGTGGTAGCCGATTGTTCAGGTACTGCTTATAAATACGTGAACGGCTCCAATGACACGACTTGGGTCTGCAATAGTAGTCTTGCAGTAGGTACTGTTAATATAGTGCATAAACGTGACGGCGGTGGTTCTGTTACCGGTGTTTATTCAGCATTGGGTACTACGCTTCCAACTTATGCGACTACTGCCAGTTTAGATGCAGCAGCTTGTGCTGCGGCAGTCAGCGGAATTTCTGTTTGTACAACATCAGGCGCTATTGTTAACACGGCTCATGCCGGTGATATTAACCTGGCTGATGTTGATGCCGCGCAGTTTGAATCAGTTTTAAACGGTGGCGTAGTGGGTGCATCTGCACTGACTAATCGTGCAGTAGCCACACAAATCTTTGGTATTGCGGTTAACTTAAGATTGCGTAATGCCCTGCAAGTGGCTGAGGTTGCAGCGGGTTCTTTACATGCTGGTTGTACAGTAAGTCCAGCGAATGAAACAGAAGCTTGTGTACCCAGCTTAACCACACCGCAACTATCAGCTATTTTTGGTAAAGGCCGATTAACTGATTGGAACAATCTTAGATATGATAACACCGCAGTAGCTCAGACACTGAGTGATACTCTGTTTGGTGCTCAAGCTACAGCCGATAAACCCGGTAACCGGGATGTTCATATTTGTTCTCGTACAGCGGGTTCAGGTACTTTGGCTACTTTAAATATTAACTTTGAAAATGCACCCTGCTTTACTGGTAATGAGGCTATTCAAGCTGCGGCAGCTCAAACTATTTCTGGTGCAGAAACTACTACTCAAGGCGCTGTAAAGGTTTATCACTCCATGTCAGGTTCTGGCGATCTTGAGAACTGCCTGGAAGGTTTAAATCAAGGCTCTACAAAAGGTTCATTTACTTATCCAGCTATAAAACCGACTACTGGTAATACTTTCCGTTGGGCCATCGGTGTATTAAGTCTTGACCGCAATGCTACAAACGCTAAGAATTATCGTTTTATTAAAATCGACGGTTCTTCTCCTTCAGCGATCAATGTAGTTAATGGTAAATATAAGTTCTGGTCAGAATTGGTAGCTGTTAATAATGGAGCGTTGTCTACTGATCCATTAGCTGTGGACCTCTTGGCTAACTTGGGTAATGCAAATCAAATTGCTTCATTGAATGTAACTAACGCTAACTTTGGTGTGACCGGCTTTTTGGGTACAGCAAGTAATGCTGCTTACCTGCCAACATCAGGTACTGTAATATCTCCAGGAACATTGATCAATGCGGCATTTGATGCTGCAAGACCGGTTAATCCATGGACTCATGAAGCAGCTGCTGGTGGTAGTTTAAACCATTGCCGCGTTCCTTCTATTCCAGGCGGTTCAAAAGTAATGCCTTCTTTAAATTAAGCTGATCAACATGCTTTAAGGTAAAGGATTACCTGTTGTAAATTAATAACCAACCGTCGCAAGGCGGTTGGTTTTTTTTTGCCTATAGAATTTTTGCGCTGGATTCCAAGCTCAAGCCGGGTATCCAGCTTTCAGGGATACGCGAAGCAAGAGCTTCGCATACCGCATTCCCAAGTTGGAGCTTGGGAACCAGTCTGCTGATCACTGGCGCGGTCGTGTAATGAACTTATAACGCCAACCCATTCTTAAACTCCACTAAAGTCATAATGGGCGGTGTAAAAAAACTATCCTTTAACTGAAGAATATCGGCATTGCCCGATACCAGAGCATCGGCCTTGCCAACGACGGCCAGAATTAAAAACATTTGATCATCCTTGTCACGAATTAATGGCAAACCTTCGGGAATCTTATCAATAACGACTGTAGCAGCGTAAGGCAAAAAATCAGCCAATAACAAGGCTTGTTCGTCTTTGCCAAGTTTAAATTTAGGGTAGGCAAGAACACGCATTAACTTGTTGACGGTGTCTTTGCTAGCCAAAGGGATTATCTGTTCGTTTTGCCAAGCGTGACGTAACCATGCCATTTTTTGTTGAGAAAATAACAAGGTGGAAATAATGCAGTTGGTATCCAATACTACACGAGGTGTCATACCGGTTTTTGTCTTGCCCAGTGAATGGCCTCATTGACATCTTGTTCGTTAATGCCTAATGCTTCGAGTTTGGCGCGAACGGCATCGGCTTGTTGAATCCTGACCGGCGTAAGAATAATTCGCCCGGATTCAGTTGCAATATCATAGTATTCTGCATGACCCACTGACATAACCACCGATTTTGGCAAGGTTAATTGGTTTTTACTGGTTAATTTCGCTAACATGAGAGCCTCCAAAGTAATGAAGTAAGATTATATTACTAATGGTTGATAATTCAAAAAGCTATTCTAATTAAACTGTTCCCGCTCAGGAATGTGCATTTTTTCGTAGGGGCAGGCTTTACGTCTGCCCTTTAATGCCACGATGTGATCAGGGCAACCGCAAGGGTTTGCCCCTACAGAACACGATTATCGTTACATGAAAGCTGGAATGACGAGTGCTGGGTGTCCATCACATACTTGTGTATAACGACGAGAGTCGGAGCTTGGGAACGAGTCTCTGTGTTTATAGCCAATCCGGGGCTTGGCGTTCCCGGGCAGAGCAAGCAGGTTAGTCGCCTTAATTTAACCGGCTACTCATTAAAGTAGCGTAGTCATTAGTTTACATTTCTCATTTCTGTCATAAAACCTTAACTTTACTTTCATACAATGTGAGTTGAGATGCCTTCGTGGGGAAGGCGCAGATAAGTTTTAACCAATACGCATGCAATTAAATCGTAATAAACGTAGCCGAGCTTTGGCCTGGATAGTCTGGAGTGGCTTAGCTCTGGCAGGGTTTGATGTCAGCGCACAAGAAGCGCCTCAGGCAGTAGCCACTGACGTTGAGCCGCAAGCGGCACCCAAGCAACCGGCTGCCAGTTTCGATTTATTTGAATTGCGGGTAAAGGGCAATACCCTGCTGGATAAAAAACAACTGGAACGTACTATCTATCCCTTTCTGGGGCCGAAAAAAAGTATCGATAACGTTGATTTGGCACGTTCCGCGTTGGAAGAGTTGTACCGATCCAAGGGTTATCAGACCGTATCGGTGGATATTCCCGAGCAAGACGTAAAAAACGGTATCGTTTATTTGCAAGTGG
>CAIQND010000295.1 GCA_903873045.1 uncultured Methylococcaceae bacterium
CCATTTCTGCTGTCCGCGTCATTTTGACGGCAGTATCGACCAAATCCCGAATGATGGATTCAACATCCCGACCGACATAACCTACTTCAGTAAATTTGGTGGCTTCTATTTTAATAAAGGGGGCATTTGCCAAGCGTGCCAGACGGCGGGCGATTTCGGTTTTACCCACGCCGGTAGGGCCAATCATTAAGATGTTTTTGGGTGTAATTTCATCGCGTAAAGCAGGATCAACCTGCTGGCGACGCCAACGGTTTCTTAGGGCGATAGCGACAGATTTTTTGGCGCTGGCTTGACCAACAATGTGTTTGTCCAGCTCACTTACAATTTCTTTTGGAGTCATGTGTGTCATGCTTTTACTCGTTAGGTTCGGCGTCTAGTTCTTCTATGCGCAAATTATGGTTGGTATAAATACAGATATCAGCGGCTATATTTAAAGACCTTTCAACAATTTCGCGTGCACTCAGGTTGGTGTTTTCCAGTAAGGCGCGTGCCGCCGCTTGGGCAAAAGCGCCGCCTGAACCAATCGCCATCAAGTCAAATTCGGGTTCGATAACATCGCCCGTGCCGGAAATAATTAACGAGGTTCTGGCATCGGCAATAGTCAGCAATGCTTCCAGTTTGCGTAAAGCGCGGTCTGTACGCCAATCTTTGGCCATTTCAACGGCGGCTCTGGTTAAATTGCCGCGATGTTTTTCAAGCTTGCCTTCAAAGTGCTCAAATAAGGTGAAGGCATCGGCTGTTGCACCGGCAAAGCCGGCAATGACTTTGTCATGATACAGGCGGCGAACTTTACGTGCGTTGCCTTTCATGACGGTATTGCCCAAGGTGACTTGGCCATCGCCGCCAATAACAACTTTGTCGCCCCGACGAACTGAAAGTATGGTTGTTCCTCTAAACACTTTTATATCCTAAAATTACGAAATACATAGTTTTAATTTTACATGGTATCAATTTAAAATGTGTGAAAAAATTCAGCAATGGCTATATTGGCTTGATGGATGACTTGCCTTTTTGGGCTACCCACTTTAGATGGGACATTTTTTTGTAGGGGCAGGCTTTACGCCTGCCCTTGAATGCCACGATGTGATCAGGGCAACCGCAAGGGATTGCCCCTACAAGACACGGATATCGTTACATAAAAGGGCTATCCACGTAAATCGGGACAAGTGGTAGGGTGCGCATCGCGCACCTAAAACAGCATCCACTAAGCGGTTTTATTTGCACCACAATCTATTATTTGTTTCTACCTGTAGCGTATTAATGTTCTTTCTCTGGCATGGTTGTGGTGCGCGATGCGCACCCTACTACTGTAAGTTCATATAGATACCATCCCTTTAAGAGATGGTATCTATCGACATAGAAATTATTTATCTGAAAATGTATAAATGCAGCATGTCAAAAATAAAGCATGACAAACGCGCTGTGTAAGCCCTATCATTTTCGTTTTTTCCAGCTTGATTCGCCGTATTACTTGCGGCATAAGGTTTAAAGCATGTCGATTCGTTCTGTTTCATCTTTTAAATTCAGTTTGCTTGTGAGTGTTATGTTGGCTGGATGCGCACCCACACGGCAAATTGCCATTGATTATCCTTCGGCTCAGGCAAATGATCCTCAATCTGCGCAATTAACCCAGTCCCATCAATTTCAACCGTTACCAGGTTTTCAGGTGATTGATGGCGATGATTACTACGTGCGCTTGATTTCGGATTTTGATTTTAAAGGTGATAATGCCTCAAAAAGTGGTTGCAGTAATTTGACGCCTTCTTACGAGAAGGGTGATTTATCTTCCGCGCTTATTTTTACGGTACGCAATGAGGGGCTCAAATTTAATAATGAAGCGCCCGGTTTTTCTTATCAGGCGACATCCGGTAAATGTAATTTTAAATTTGATGCCAAAAAAATCACCCTGACTCCTTGGATGCGTCTGGATTTAGGCAAGGAAACGCTCGTTGATTATAGTTTTATTTCCAGTGCCAACAGTGATGTGGATGTGTCAGGTTTAGTCGGTGATGTGACAACGGCCAGCAATTTATTGGCTTTAACCGGTGTGGGTATGGGGGTTGCAGTAGTAGGGCAGTTTGCAGGGCAATGGGCGAAAAGCAATCCGGCAGCCACCGCCACGCCAGCGCCTACGTCAGTAAAGCACAGTTCAGAATCGCATTCATTACCTGCTATTGTTACTTTTTCGGGTAAAACCGGTGCGCTTAATTACACTGTTTTTAAAGTTTATGCCGTAGCGGAAGGGGGTATTAATCTACTGGGTTCCGATACCCAGCCGCTAGGCGAACTAAAAATTTATCCGGAAATTATTCCGTCCTTGCTGTTAAAGACAACGCCGGAGGGTATTCCTGATGCGCGGGATTTATCACTGGAAGAAATAGGCTACTTACCCATTAAATCAGGCGCGGGTGAAGTGAAGTTGTTGCAACTGATTGAAGAATCAAAGCATCCTGCCAAACCCAACTTAAAGCCCAACTGGAATAATTACGAAGAAGTAGAAGGTAATTGCCGAAAAATAAAGCTGGTTATGAAGGATTTGGGTTTTAATAAATTTGATCGAAATGCCTTTATTTATTACTTTTTAGCCAATAACAGTGATTGGAAAAATTACAACACACCCCAGCAAAAAGCGATGAGTGGAGAGATTCAGCTCAAAGTTATGGAAGGCTATCGCAGCAAGAATTTTGGCTTGTGCCTGACTGCTGATGATTATGCGGTTATGAAAGCTATGGGATTGCCGGTCAATTTACCGGCAGACTGGAAGCAGATTGAAGAGTCGGGGCAGAAAAAGGAACAGTTTTTTACACCACTTAAATCAATTGAGCGGCAATTGATTTCGGTACTTAAAAACCCTAATAAGAGCGAGATGGAGCAACAGTTGTTTCCTTTGTTGGCGACGGCCACTAATGGCGATGGTAGTGTTTTGTTGCAAAATCATTTGGGTGATTTTGGTTTGGAGAAATTATTGGCTCAGCCATCGGTTGAGTCTCTTCTTCTACCTATACCCGCTTCTGCAACTGCAACAATACCCAATCCCATTGGGGTAATCCCGCCAGCACCGGCGGTGTCCGCGCCTGTAGCTACGCCTGCACCAGCCACTATTCCCGGCAGTGGTGTTATTGTTACCGCACACCAGTTGGTACAAGTTTTTGCCGGATTATCTATTAATGAACTCAGTTGCGCCCGCACACTTTCTGATCAACAGGGTAAGGCGGCGGCTAATGGCGGTGTTTTGTTATTTACGACTAAAGAGGGCAGTCCACGCGCCAAAGGCGGGGCAATGGAATTTGAATTCTCGGGCGGAAAAATTAACCGTATTGCCTTTCAGTTACCCACTTATCGGGATTTTGAGCAGGATGTGCTAGATCACCCAGAGGTCGGTGGCTGTCGAATTGAACCGTCTTTTTTGAGTAAATTACATTAAAATTGACAGGGAATTAAATATAATCCATACTTTTTGTGCGGTAAATAATTATAAATAAAACACAGGAGAAATGTATGGCTTTAATTACATGGACAGCTGCTCAATACGGTACAGATGTTGCTTTTGCAGATGACGAGCATAAAATCTTGTTTGATAAACTTAACAAATTATATGATTTGGCAACAAGTGGTGCCGCCCGATCTGCAATAGGGGCGCAGTTGGATGATTTGATTGCTTATGTTGTGGGTCATTTTGCTCATGAAGAAAAAGAAATGCTGGCAAAAAACTATGCGGGCTATGATCGTCACAAAGAAGAGCATGTCGCATTAATTGGTATTTGTGGAGGTTTGCAAACCAAGTTTCATGCCGGTGAGGCAGACGTAACCGAAGAAGTGGGGCAAATGGTTAAAGGTTGGTTGGATAGTCATATTCCTACTTTTGATAAGGCTTATGCTGATGCTTTAAATAGTTGATAGAAGTCTTCTATTGGCTAAAAAGGCTTGTGGCTTCTTTTGAGTCACAAGCTTTTTTTTTGCGTCAAATTAAAATCATCACAAGGACATCTGGTATAGAAAGGCATCATAGGTTAAAATCATTCCGTTTTTTGTGATAATTATTACGTAAAGGGATTGGGACAGTTTTTTTGTCTTGAAATTACGAAGCGATATAACACTTACAAGAGTTTATAACTACTATCGAAAGGGGCTGCTCCGTGAACAAAGCAAAGCAACTATTCGCAGGTCTGATCTTAATGGCTTTAGGGCTAGGAGCAGCGCAGGCGGACTATACGCTCAATTTAATGAAAGGGGTCACAAAAGTCAGTAATGACATTTATGATCTGCACATGTTTATTCTATGGATTTGTGTCGCCATAGGTGTTGGCGTGTTTGGTGCCATGTTCTACTCGATTTACCATCATCGTAAGTCAAAGGGACATGTCGCCGCACAATTTCATGAAAATACTACTGTTGAAATTATATGGACGATTATTCCAACCTTGATTTTGGTTGCTATGGCTATTCCAGCAACAAAAACCATGTTGGAATTAAACGATGTTGAAAAGTCTGATATGACTATTCAAGTAACGGGCCACCAATGGTACTGGGATTATAAATACTTGAATAGCGATATTCATTTTGAAAGTCATTTGGATGAAGCAAGTGAAAGAGTGCACAGAACGGTTGGCGCTGACCCACGTTCCGTTCCTCATTACTTGTTAAACGTTGATAAGCCCTTGGTGATTCCGGTCAAGAAAAAAGTACGTTTCGTCTTGACTTCTGTGGATGTGATCCATTCTTGGTGGGTACCTGATTTGGGTTGGAAAAAAGACGCGAATCCCGGCTTTATCAATGAGGCTTGGACTTCTGTGGATAAAGCGGGCACATATCGCGGCCAATGTACTGAGTTGTGCGGTCGGGATCACGGGTTTATGCCTATCGTAGTGATTGCTTTAGAGCAGCCTGAATACGATGCCTGGGTTATAAAGACGTTGGAGCAGCAAAAACAAAAACCGGATTTAAGTGATCAAAGTAG
>CAIQND010000296.1 GCA_903873045.1 uncultured Methylococcaceae bacterium
CTAAATCCCCAACAACAAGCCGCTGTTAAAGCGATAGATCACCCTTTATTAGTCCTTGCCGGTGCGGGGAGTGGTAAAACGCGGGTGATTACCGAAAAAATTGCTTATCTGGTTAAGCAGGGCTTGCCTGCGCGGCACATTGCGGCGGTGACGTTTACCAATAAGGCGGCTCGGGAAATGAAAAGTCGGGTTTCAAAATTACTGGATGATACTCAAATTCGTGGTTTGCGGGTTTCCACTTTTCATTCTTTGGGGCTGGATATATTACGGAAAGAGCATAAAGTCTTGGCGTATAAAGCCGCGATTACGCTGTTTGATGAGCAAGATAAGCAAACATTATTAAAAAATCTGATTAATCATGGCGCAAAAGATTGTGATCTGGATAATCTTGATAATTATGCCCGGCAAATCGGGCAATGGAAAAATGCTTTTGTAACCCCGGAACAGGCGCAAGCCTCAGCGACTCGCGAGCAATATGCGGCGGCGGGGATTTACAATGAATACACACGCAGCTTAAAAGCGTATAACGCCGTCGATTTTGATGACTTGATTTTGCTGCCGGTGTTGCTGTTTCAGCAACATCCTGCGGTGTTGGAAAAATGGCAAAATAAAATCCGTTATTTACTGGTGGATGAATATCAGGATACCAATATCACCCAATACCAATTGGTTAAATTAATCGCCGGAGCTCTGGGACGCTTTACTGTGGTGGGTGATGATGATCAGTCGATTTATGCGTGGCGCGGAGCGCAACCGGAAAATCTGGCGCAATTACAAAAAGACTTTAGCCGTTTGCAAGTGATTAAACTGGAGCAAAATTACCGTTCTACCGGCCGCATACTTAAGGTGGCTAATCATTTGATTGCCAATAATCCGCACGCGTTTGAAAAACGACTGTGGAGTGAATTGGGTTATGGTGATTCACTACGCGTTTTAAGTCATAAAAATGACCAAGATGAAGCCAAACAAGTCATCTCGGAAATCATTCATCATAAATTTAAAAACGGTGGCAGTTATCAGGATTATGCCATTTTATACCGGGGCAATCATCAATCCCGCTTGTTTGAGCAAGGTCTCAGGGAAAATAACATCCCTTATGTAATTAGCGGTAGTGCATCGTTTTTTGCCAATTCAGAAATCAAAGACATATTGGCTTATCTGCGGTTGTTTGTTAATCAGGATGACGATGCGGCGTATTTACGCATCATCAATACACCTCGGCGTGAAATTGGCCCGACGACCCTGGAAAAGCTGGGCACTTATGCCAATGACCGACATATCAGTTTATTTGCGGCCAGCACCGAACTGGGCTTAACTCAAAAGCTGTCCGAGAAATCCATCCATCGGCTGCACAAATTTCACGATTGGGTTATCGACACCGCTAAGCGTATTGACACGGGCGACACTTTTGTCGTGATTGAGCAGGTTATTAATCATATCGGTTATGAGCAGTTTTTAAAAGAAGACAGTAAAAGCAAAGAGTCGGCTGAACGTAAAATAAAAAATGTTTACGAGCTGATTGAATGGCTTAAACGCATAGCAGACAAGGAAACTGACGGCCAAAAACCCTTGGCTGAAATTGTCGCTAAAATCATGTTGATGGATATTATGGAGCGAAATCAGGAAGCCGAAGTCAGTGACCAGGTCAGTTTAATGACGTTGCATGCCGCCAAGGGTCTGGAATTTCCGCATGTTTTTCTGATTGGCATAGAAGAAAATATTCTGCCTCATCAAAACAGTATTGAAACGGA
>CAIQND010000297.1 GCA_903873045.1 uncultured Methylococcaceae bacterium
CGAATCCATGCGCAAAAAAATGAATTCCTTGACTCAAGTTGAACACTTGGAGTAAAAATTCACTTCCACCGATGCGTTAGGTTTTAGGTGTTCAAGTTCGACCAGAATCAGTGTTCAAATTAATCAGAATACGCAACAGTCACCTTGGATTTATTTGCAGCGGTAATTCATCAAAGGCGGGTGGGATTTTCTGTGCCCAGACTTCCTTTAGTCAAGGATTCTGAATAATTGCAAATACTTTGGGGTGTCTATGAAGGATGCCGAAAATTGGGTAAGTTTTTTACTCCCCCCTCTCTTTAAAAAAGGGTAGGGCAACTTTGTCTTGTTTGTTCAATAAATAGCTCCAATCTTCCTAACTACCTTTAAAAATGAACGAACCGTGAGTTATCAGGTATATCCTTAAACTATTTATTTTTTAAAAATTTCATCAATATAATTGGCAGTGTTTTTTACAAAAAAAGGTCTGAGATGATTATTATCCTTGTATAAAGGTATTCCGTCATTAGTTAGTATTAAGCAACTATTGTTAGGACATAGTGTTGGGACTGGATCAATAATAACAGCTCCCGATCTATGAGTGAGATCAATCAATTCTTTACGCAATTCTTCTTGTTCTTTATCAAAGGGTATTCGATTACTTATTTCTTTAACTGAAACTAATCCCCCTAATCTACTACCTTCAAAATATGTTTTTGGATCAAATAGTTTGCTGGCTGGATTATCAAGTATCAAATATACTTTCTTTGTAACAGAAAGTTTTTTTAATAAGGTTTCTAAAGATAACAATGCAAGTTTTTTAGCTTCGCCTTGGCGGAAATATTTTTTTTCTCCGTTTTCCAAAAAATAATATTCATAATTATTGTAATCGTCTTTTGTTTTTTTTGTTTGACCAATAAAATAGTCGTTCCAATAAGCGCCTATTGCAACAGACTCAATGATTGGGTTGCTTGCAAATTTAATTGCTTCTTCTCTGAAGGCACCGCAATCAGGATGACTATCCTCATAAACACCTGGTATAGGGGGGCATCCACCTTGGGTAGCAAAATAAACCGATTTACTTACAAAGCTTGATTTATTTGCATAATCAACCACCCTTGGGATATATTGTTCGATATGCGAATCGCCTAATAAAAGGACATTTTGGTTATCGTATTCCTTAAAGAAAAAAGATTGTCCATTCATTTTTAAAGTTTGAAGGCTTTTGGTGTTCTCCCAGTCACCAATTGCACTTACAATTATTTCAATTTTCGGATTACTATTGCGTGACCCCCATGTTTGATTTAAGGTGAGTAAGCCAAAGATTAAAGAAAATAGCATGAGTATTGACAGTGAGGGAACAACAAATTTCGTTATGTTGTTTCGAATATGTTTTTCCAAGAATCGATAGGTTAGCCAAGCTAATAAAAAACTCGTTAATACCAGCGTAAAACGAATTTCTTTTGAAGGTTCTCCATTTGCAATTATCCGTGCAAAAGATAGTAAAGGCCAATGCCACAAATATAGTGGGTAGCTAATAAGTCCAACCCAAACCACTAATTTATTACCCAGTATATTCTTATTAAACCAAGCATTAGGGCCTGCGGAGATAATAAGAACAGCCCCAAGTGTAGGAAGTAAAGCCCACCACCCAGGAAAAGCCCGGTCACGGTTAACCAGCAATAAGCCGGCAGCGATAAAAATAAATCCTATAATTGCTTGCCAGTTTGGTTTTTTGGGTAAGTGCTGTGGTTTATGTAATGTTAAGTATGCTAACGTTCCGCCAAGCATTAATTCCCAAAAACGAGAAAAAGGAGAATAAAAATCAGCAGTAGGATTAGTGTTGGCAATAAAGATATTAAAAGAAAATGAAATTGCAGCAATAGTAATTGTAAGCGTTAAGAAATTTAATTTACGCTTCCATATTAAGCCTAAAAGCAACGGCCAGACTATATAAAACTGCTCCTCAATTGCTAGCGACCATAGATGCAGTAATGGTTTCAAATCGGACATATTGTCAAAATAACCGGCTTCATTCCACAGTATGAAGTTGGAAATAAAGCTGGCACCTGCCGCCATATGCTTTCCGAATTGAGCATATTCGTTAGAAAGCAAAACATACCATCCAAACACATAGCTTGAAAACAACACAAGTAACAGAGCTGGAAAAATGCGTTTAATACGTCTCGCATAAAACTCAGAGTAGTTAAAGCTGTTTTTTTCAAGATTGCCAAATATAATTCCGCTAATCAGGAAGCCGGAAATGACAAAGAAAATATCTACCCCTATAAAACCACCGGGAATCCACTTAGGAAAAGCGTGAAAGCCGACAACAGAAAGAACAGCTATGGCACGTAACCCGTCAATGTCTGCTCGATACTTTGGGTGTGTTAGATGATGCACAGTGGTTTGAGAGTCAATAGTCATGAATTAAATTTATTTTCTGATTTTACGGTTAACAGTGTCTGAGCAGGATGGCACTTCGGGGTTGAATCAACCTTATAATGCATAGTTATGATGCCGTCCTATATTAAAACTACTTAACTTGTAATGATTCAGTCCCTCTCTTTGACAAAGAGGTTAGGGGTGATTTTTTTAAAAAATTCCCCTCTACACCCTCGCTTTGCTCACCCCTTTTTCAAAGAGGGAGGTGAATAATTACAATATATTTATTTTTCAACATGCTCTGTTTTTTGTGGGTATTACCCATAATTTTATGGGTTAGGGGTAAAATTAAATGAATGCTTGCTTTGTGTATGTTTTAATATCTTCTCCTGCTTATCAATGTCGGTATTTAAAATAATTAGCCCTTTTTGTAATGCCTTATCTTTATATTCTTGTATTGACATTAATGGCTTAGCGGGAACGCCTGTTACCACTGTATTTTCAGGAACATCTTTTGTCACAACAGCTCCAGCACCCACCACGGCATTAGGGCCAATTACAATATTGGGCATAAGGACACTATTAACGCCAATAAAACAGTTGTCTTTAATGACAATTCTTCCAAAAACGTTTAACCCTGGAATCTCCTTGCGAAAAATTCCAACGCCGCCATCGTGGCTAATAAATTTGACATCCTCTGTTATGGTGACATTATTACCAATGCTGATTAAATAGGGTTCACTGCCAAACAGATCTAAGTGCTTACTCATAATCCTACAATTGGCTCCTATAGTTACGCCGAATTCTTGTCTATAAAAATCTGCAATTGAGTATTCATCATAAGCTCTTATGGCAATTAATTTTTTTAATCTGATTAATAATTTCAATATTTTTTTCATTAGTTTTATTAACCTTTAGGATTGAAAATAATTCTTAATAGTTGATTGGGTAGAATTAATTTAAGCAGTATATTTTTACTTAGGCCTGCTAATCTTTTTGCAAATAATATGCTGCCAATAAAAATATTTTTATGCATGTAAGATGACTTAAACAGGCTTATAAAGCCATGATAATATCTGGTATTATTAAACAAACTTTTAATATACTGAGTTTTGGTTGAGGCCAATAAAAATGGGGTGGCGTAGTTTTGATTGTAGTCGGTATAAATTTTACTCTTGGTTGCAACCATGCATGGGAAACCGGCAAGAAAAGCACGGTGGCTAAATTCAAAGTCCCCCCAGTGATGAGGGAAATTAGCGTTATCAAAGCTACCAATGGTTTTAAAAACTAAAGCTGGAATCAATAAGGAAGCGCCGGTTACAATGTCGCATGTAATCACCTCATCAAGTTGTATATCATCTAAAAGCTTATCGGCATGAATAGTGTCAATTTGTTTTAAGAATCCTGTAACATTAAAACCAGCAGTTATTATTTGTTTCTTTCCGTCCGGTCTTTTATTTAATTTAAGTGAGCTAACCAAAGCTTGCTGATTTTTATTGGCTACAGCCAATAGTTGAAGCAAAAAATCATCATCAAACTCCATGTCGTCATTCAAGGTTAACAGATAATCAAAATTCTGGCTTAAGGCGAACTCTACGCCCTTATTAATAGCGCCGGTCCACCAAAGGTTGCCATCGCCAGTAAGGATTTTTACTTCGGGGTAAGCCTGCCCAATAGCAGTAGCAGTGCCATCGGTAGAGCCATCATCCACTACAATAATCTGTAATAAAGTATCATCAGGGATTAAAACATTATTTTTTAATAGGCCGAGACATTTTAATGTGGTCTCACGTCTGTTAAATACAGGAATAATGATTGCAATTTTCATAGTTAATCTCAATTTATTAAGTTTAAAAGTATTTCGTTATATTTCCGAAAAAACTGACTACTAGCTAAATAACTGCGAGTCTAACTGTTTTCTATGATGGTGATAATACTCAAACATGGATAGTAGATAAAAAGTATCGACAATAATTTTGGTAATTGCCGCGCCCATCACACCCCATTTGAAGACAAGGAAAATGTAGCCGACGACACTTAATACACCTAGGTAAATGGCATTATTTCGTAAAACCTTGGTACATCCATGTGCCAGCAAAAAACGGTTATAAACGTCACCCATACCATGTATTAAGGCACCGGCTGCGCAGATATAGGCCAAAGGCACTACTTCGATAAATTGCTGGGAGTACAGTAAGACAATAATTTTGTCAATAACAGCCAGAAAACCCAGCAGGGTCAGGGTTGAAATGGCGAGTGTTGCGATAATGACTTTGCGCGGAATTTGGGTTAAGTTGGCAAACTGCTTAAAAAACGAGGTGGCAATAGCATTGGGTATCATGGTCAAGGGCATGGTGATGGTGATGGCCAAAGAGAAAATACCAACCAGGCGGGTATCAAAAAAGTAAGCTAAAGAAAATTGACTTAATTGAGTAGTAGCTGTTGTTACCAGAACAGCCAGATAGACATTAAGACCGATAGAGCGATTATGGGCAAGTATTTCTTTGATGCCAGAGCCTAGTTTATTAAAGCGGGGTTTGGTCAGCAGGGTGACTAAAATAACGGTTATTGCGATACTCAGCAAAAAAAGCAGCAGGGCAATATCCAGCGAAAACCCAACGTATTGCTTGGTTATCAGTGCAGCAGGGATATACAGCAACTGCGGCAACGCGTTGAGTAAAGCCAGATTGGTGATTGCGTTTGTGCCCCGTAGCACTTCTTGAAGATAAAGCTGCAACGGGAATACAAAGACCAACGCAGAAAAAAGACGGAGTTTACCGGCCAGTTCTTGGCCGTACAGGTAGCCAACAGGAAAAGAGGCGATAGCCATTACTAGGGTAAAAAGCAATGCAATGACAGCGGCAATAACCAGCAGGCTCCCAGCCAAGAGCCTTTCTGTCTCCAGAGATGTACGTCTTGCCAACAGGTTGCTGCCGGTAGCAAACAAGCCGAAGGTGACGAAAGTGACACCCAGTGTCCAGATGGTTTGCAGAAACTTGAAATCCCCAAACTCTTTTATACCCAAGAGTCGTGTGTTAATAACGCTTACCAGAATACCCAGCACTAGCGAAATGACCAGCGACAGGTATAGTACGCCGGTTTGTTTAACCCGTTTGCTTTTGAGCAGTTGTTTTATGGATGAAAACAGGCTAAAACTACTCATTGCCTGATGCCGCTGGTAAGTGTAGGCTTTGGGTTAGTGGTTTGTTGCTGAGAATAGGCCAATAAAGTGGTGTCCTTTAGTTGCTTGTCGGCATAACGTCGGCCAAGGGCAACAAGCGATCCGCATACTATAGCGATCAGCAGGACAAAATAGGCGCGGAAAATACTGATACTGTTACTTAGATTAGCGAGGATATAGATAATTACTGCGTAAAAAGGCACTAAGGAGTATTTAAGGTCTGGGTTAATCGCTTTCTTAAAGTATTTCAGCATTGCTAAAAATAGCAGGGTAAATACGCTCATAGCCATGAATCCATACAGAATGCCGGCGGCCAAATAGCCGTTATGGACACCTAGGGGGTGTGGCTTGCTCACGCCTCTTGCATCTGGCAGCCACTGCATCATGCCGTGTTTAGCCATTAGATCGACGTAAGCAGGATTGGTGTAGCTGCCCATCCCCAGCGGGTAATCCGACATGGATTCCCACACTATATTAAATTGCTGGAAGCGCCCTGAAACCGTATCGTCTTTGAGTCGCTCTTCAACAGCGGCGTTACTATTTCCAAATGATTGATAAACGCTATAAGAAACAACGACAATAACCGGTAGTATGATTGCCATGGCAATTGCTGCAAAACTAAATTTTTTGCCGCTAAAAAAGGCGAAATAAGTAACCAGGCAGGCATATAGAATAAGCATATCCATTCTATGAAAAGTAAGTACCACAGATAAGGCCAATAGCAGGGTAATAATAAATTTGCCCCATTTATTCTGATAGTGAATTAACGTGACGATAATAGCCAATATCTGGAAGTAGCCTTGATCATAATCAGACTGAAAGATTCCGGTAGAGCGAAATTTGTCACCGTAGGCTAACAGGAGCTGACCGGTTCTTAAAAACATCGTGTCTGATGTAAATTGAATGATTGCGATAATTGCTGATACCACGCTAAGAAAAATAATGGCTTTAATCAGTGACTGAAAAACTTTTTCGGTTATATGGCG
>CAIQND010000298.1 GCA_903873045.1 uncultured Methylococcaceae bacterium
GAGTATGAAGGCGAGCAGCAATTTACCCGACATTCTGAAATTCTTGCCTATTTGCACAGCTTGGGTTTTAGAAAAAATCCGCATTGTTATGCTTTTTTGGGCAGTTTTGAGGCGTTTGAGAAAAATTATCAGGTCATGGAGCAGACGCGGGGAAAACTGCCGATGCAAATTGACGGCATCGTTTATAAAATCGACTCACTGGAATTGCAAACGGTCTTAGGCTTTATTGCCCGCTCTCCCAAATGGGCGGTTGCCAGAAAATTCCCCGCAGAAAATGTCGTGACCCAACTCTTGTCGGTGGACTTTCAGGTCGGTCGTACCGGTGTTTTAACGCCCGTCGCGCGGTTGGAGCCTGTTTTTGTAGGTGGAGTGACGGTGAGTAATGCAACGCTGCATAACATGGATGAAATTGAACGGCTGGGACTTTATATCGGTGATAGTATCGAAATTCAACGCGCCGGCGATGTCATTCCCAAAGTCGTTAAAGTGGTCGCAACCGGTACTCATAGATCACCGATAGTGATGCCGGAGCGTTGTCCGGTGTGTGATGCGGCCGTAGAAAGAACCGAGGGGCAAGCGGCTTTTCGTTGTACCGGCGGTTTAACATGCGCGGCTCAAGGTGCCGAACGCATAAAGCATTACGCCTCTCGTCGATTTATGAATATTACCAATCTGGGCACCAAGCTGATTGAATTGCTGTATAGCAAAGGCAATCTTAATACCATTGCCGATATTTATAACCTAAAACTTAGCGACATTGCCGACCTGGAAGGACAAGGCGAAAAAAGCGCCCGGAATGTGCTGGCTTCCATTGACGCTTCAAAATCAACAAAGCTGGGTACTTTTTTGGGTGCGCTGGGCATCCATGAAGTCGGTGAAGAAGGTGCAAAAAGCATCGCCAAGTATTTTAAAAATCTGGAGGCCATTGCTCATGCCTCTTTTGACGAACTGATGCAAGTTCCCGATATTGGCCCGGTCATGGCGACTAACGTCGTCAATTTTTTTAAGGACGAAAAAAATCAGGCGATTATTGCAAAAATTATTGAGGCAGGGGTTAACTGGGAAAATGAAGCGAATGAACCCGTCAAACAACAACGGCTTGCCGGACAAATTTGGGTGTTAACCGGCACCCTGCAACAGATGCCACGTAACGAGGCCAAAGCGCTTCTGGAAAGTCTGGGGGCTAAAGTTGCAGGTTCCGTATCTAAAAAAACCACTTGTGTCGTTGCAGGCCAAGATTCCGGATCAAAACTTGCCAACGCCCAGGTCTTAGGTATTAAGATACTGGATGAGACCGAGTTTTTGGCAGAATTTAATGAGACTGATTAGGCTTTCAACTGAAGACGGAGTCACCACTTTTTTAGTTTGAGATCCTCCTAACTTAAGCTCCTCCAAGAGCAGGAGACGCTTGTTATTGCTTACGCTTAAAAAGGCTTATTCCGGCCTACATCTATTGGTTGTTATATGACTGGTTATCTAGAATCTATAAAGTCAAGGCAACTTTTACTACTTAACCGTACATATTTTTTTGTAAAGGCGGCAATAAATGTAGGTAATTCTTCAATAGGTAAATGATTGATACCCGCCGCGCTTTTGCGTCCGCCGCCGGTTGCAAATGACGAGCACAATTCATCAGCACCTGTTTTAGTGGTTAAGGGTGCGCGAACGCTGACTTGATACCCCCCTTGGGCATTGTAACTTAGCACGGCATGAGCGCGTTCCGGGTTTTGATTAGACAGTTGGTTACCTAATACGCCGCTAATGCGCCTGGCCCAAGCAACATCCGGCAACACATAAACACCCACGTTATCTGTTTGATAGTCAGGTTTGATAGTCTCGGCCTTGAGCATATCTTCAGCATATCCGCTTGCTAATTGTTCGTAAACACTATAATTATCGGTGATAAAATCAAAAGGTGATAAGTAACTCCCCAACTCAAGGTAAAGCATATCCGGTGCAAAATGCAGGTCGGTGACGCTATTACCATAACCGTTATAATTGATGCACACCCCCAAGTTTTTGAGTTGCTTAAGTTGGTTTGCCGATAAGGACAGAGTTTTGGCCGCTTGTTCTGCGCAGTCAAGCAGATTATCGCCAAACGCGGCAGTCACCGCCCAGGCA
>CAIQND010000299.1 GCA_903873045.1 uncultured Methylococcaceae bacterium
GGGAAAACGGTTAGCCCATGTTTTATTAGCTTTATTAAAGGCGATGGCATCGACCTCAATAGGTTTACAAAAACGAAAGAACCAGCCTCGTGCTATTAAGCGACGACCCAAACCTTTTCCTCTACTTACCGTACCCAGACGCGAAGCCTGTTTAAGTCTATGAATTGTAATGATTATTTTAAGGTAGCAGTATTAGAGTCTGACCCCATTGATTCCGACAATTTCGGCATGATTGTCGGGCAACGATAAAGCCGTTGCCCGACCACGGCTTTTTGAAAGTTTGAAACGTAAACAGGAAAAAGAGCATTAAAATGATTCAGGTGCCCGTCGGTCTTAAAGATTAAGACTGGTTTTTGAGCGCCATATAAGCATAAAAAACAAGCAAAACGTTTTTAGACTCATTCCCAAACTGACGAGTCCAGCGAATGTGTCGGGTTACGGCTATCGCCTACCAACCCGACAAGGCTGAAAGTCTATCGGTGTTTTTTTATTTCATGCGTCAGGGCTGTTTTGTAGCGGGCAGTTAAACTGTACGACGACGGCTCAATCTGAATAAAAAAGCACTAACGGGTGCAAATAACCAAATTGCAGCCGGTAATGGTACTGGGCAGTACTGCGATACATCAATCAGGTTAGGAACTGGATTTGGAAGGCCTGAGCCATCGAGGTTGTTATAGTATTGGCCTTGATGTAAGAAGTTTTGGTTATACGAGATGCAGTAGCCTGGTGCACAGTCAATAGGCTTGATGGTAATATTGGCAAGAGGCTGGTTGGCAAGATTCACAAACAAATTGGTGCCTATGTTGGTTGTACCTGAGAACGTAGCCTCTAGCAATTTCATGTCAAATGTACCGGTTGCATCTGGGCTTGGACGGTTTAAGAAATTGACTTTGAAGGTGCCGTCATGAAGAACCGCCTCACCCTGTGTGGTAGTTCCAGGAATAAGAGCCGCGCTTCCGTCTGCTTGTTTGAATTTAACATTGAAGCTGGCGTTGTAAGTATTAATTATCCCGCCATGTCCATCAGATATGGTGTCTGGAGTTTGGAAAAAGTCTATGAAGAAGTCGGTGGCATACAGTGTTGATCCGAAAGGCCCGGTACTTGGTAGTGCCATCAGTTGGCCACCGGTAGCTTGCAGATCGATGGTGTGACCCAGAAACGGGTCGGCTGTTGCGGAATTGGCAGTGGCCGCGCCAGAAGCCAAGACAGCGGCGACAAATGCTGCGCCAGTCAGCTTGCGTGGCAATGAGTGATTGAACATGGGTATCTCCATAACTGTTATGATTTAAAAAAATATCTTGTTAAGATTCGAAAAGTTTAATATAGACTTTCAGATAAATAATTTTCACATTCCATACAGAACAGTGCTAATTAAAAGTTTAAGGGATAAAATACCTTAATTTCTATAAAGTATACGAACGAAAATATACACTACTTTCTATAATATTACTATTTACTATTTACTATTTATCACTATTTACTTACATTGAGCCAGGAAATCAATGGGGTCAGAAATTAATACTGCTACCTTAAAATAATCATTACAATTCATAGACTTAAACATGCCTCACGTCTGGGCACGGTAAGTAGAGGAAAAGGTTTGGGTCGTCGCTTAATAGCACGAGGCTGGTTCTTTCGTTTTTGTAAACCTATTGAGGTCGATGCCATCGCCTTTAATAAAGCTAATAAAGCATGGGCTAACCGTTTTCCCGTCAGTACA
>CAIQND010000300.1 GCA_903873045.1 uncultured Methylococcaceae bacterium
CCGTCCATGCAAAAAAAGGCCATATTTTTCTGCAACTTTGGCATGTTGGTCGTATTTCTCATCCCGATTTTCATGAGGGTGCTTTACCCGTTGCGCCTTCTGCGATTGCACCCAAAGGTGATGCCGTGACACCGACCGGTATGCAACCTTTTGTTACGCCGCGTACTTTAGAAACCAATGAAATCCAGGGTATTGTTGAAGACTATCGAAACGCGGCAAAAAATGCGTTGGCTGCGGGTTTTGATGGCGTCGAAATACACAGTGCCAATGGTTATTTACTGGATGAGTTTTTGCGTGATGGCACTAATCAACGTACCGATAGTTATGGCGGAACGTTTGAAAATAGAGCCCGAATTTTACTGGAAGTCACCGCAGCGGTAGTCGCTGTTTGGGGTGCAGAACGTGTCGGTATTCGCTTGTCTCCCAGTGGCACCTTTAATGACATGACGGATTCCGATCCCGAAACGTTTTTTGTTTATTTGCTGGGTCAATTGAATCGTTTTGAATTGGCTTATCTACATGTGGTTGATGCCTTGGAAGGGGATATTAGGCATGGTGCCAACGTCATCAATCTTGAAGTTCTGCGCACAGCTTATCAAGGAACACTGATAGTCTGTGGCGGTTATGACCAGGTGCGTGCTGAAGACGTTATCGCGCAGGGCGAGGCAGATCTGGTCGCCTTTGGACAATTATATATAGCCAATCCTGATCTGGTGGAACGCTTTAAGCTAAACGCGCCTTTAAACGAACCTGATGTTACTACGTTTTATGGCGGCAACGAAAAAGGCTATACCGATTATCCTGCGTTGGCAGATTAGCACCGATAACGGCAGCTGTGCGTGTTTGTCCTTGGTTTTTAGGGTAGATCGCTGAATTAATTAAGTACGTAGGGCGTGCCGTGCGTGCCTTAATTTTCAAGACGCACACAGCAAGCACACTCTACAGAAAATAATGTCGCTTAATGATGAAGGTCTCTAATATGTCGCAAAAAACGGGCTTTACAGGAGCGGGATTAGCTTATTCTAGTGATCTCGCTCAACCTGCAAGGTTTACTTACCCACAAATAACCAGTTTTTTTATTATATTGTCATAAAGATAACGTTATTATTCTATATAATACCCTCGTAACTCCCTCTATTTACCATCTAAAGAAATTCTAAAATGCCCTTATTACGTTTATCGAACATCTCCATTGCTTATGGAACCCACGCTTTATTAAAAAATGCCGACTTTCAGCTGGATGCTGGCGAACGAGTTGGTTTGTTAGGCCGAAATGGCGAAGGCAAATCAACCTTAATGAAAATTATCGCCGGAAATGTATTGCCTGATCACGGCGATATCTGGCGTCAACCAGAATTAAGACTTGCGTGGCTCGAACAATCACCTGATTTACCGGACGACGCCACTATTTATGATGCCGTTGCCGGTGGCTTGGGTGAGTTGGGCGAATGGCTGACCCGTTATCACGCGCTGACTTTATCCATGGATTATGATGATGACAAAGCGTTAAACGAAATGGGCGACTTGCAGCATAAGCTGGAATCGCATAATGGCTGGCACTTTCAACAACGCGTTGAAACCACTTTAAACAAGCTTGATTTACCCGGTGAATTAAAAATAAGTGACTTGTCCGGTGGCTGGAAACGCCGCGTAGCCTTGGCAAGAGCTTTGGTGATAGAACCTGAAGTGTTGTTGTTGGATGAGCCTACCAACCATCTTGATTTTGAAAGTATTAACTGGCTGGAAGAGCAAATGCTTAGCTTTCAGGGTGCGGTTTTATTTGTTACTCATGACCGGTCATTTTTGCAAAAACTGGCGACCCGTATTGTTGATTTGGATCGTGGTAATCTGGTGTCGTGGGCCGGTAATTATGACGATTATCTGACCCGTAAAGCCGCCGCACTTGAAGATGAAGCCAATCAAAATGCTGAATTTGACAAGAAGTTGGCCGATGAAGAAGTTTGGATCAGACAAGGCGTAAAAGCCCGACGTACACGTAATGAAGGACGTGTTAGAGCGCTGGAAAAGTTGCGTAGTGAACGCGCTCAACGACGTCTACAGCAAGGCACCGCCAGATTGGCTTTGGAAAAAGGCGATGCGTCAGGTAAAAGAGTCATCGAAGTTAAGGATATTTGTTTTGGCTATGGCGAAAAGCAAATTATCAAGAATTTTTCAACACTGATTCAACGTGGCGATAAAATTGGCTTGATTGGTGCCAACGGTGCAGGTAAATCGACTTTATTAAAAATACTGCTACAACAACTGGTGCCTGACAGCGGCACAGTAGAGCAGGGCACAAAGCTCGAAATTGCTTACTTTGACCAGTTACGTGATCAGCTTGACCCTAACTTAACCGTTGCGGATACCGTGGCTGATGGTAATGACTTTGTTGAAATAGCCGGCAACAAACGCCATGTTATGTCTTACTTGGGTGACTTTCTATTTGCGCCTGCCAGAGCCCGTTCACCAGTAAAAAGCTTGTCGGGCGGCGAAAAAAATCGCCTGTTGCTTGCGCGTTTATTTACCCGCCCAGCCAATCTTATCGTCATGGATGAGCCGACCAATGATCTGGATTTGGAAACCCTGGAATTATTGGAAGAAAAACTGGTTAATTATGATGGCACCTTATTGCTGGTAAGTCATGATAGGGCATTTTTAGACAACGTAGTCACCAGTGTTTATGTGCTTAATGGTTCAGGTGATGTTGATGAATTTGTGGGTGGTTACACGGATTGGATGAGCTATGTTGATCAGGAAAAGCAAAACAAACCCGCCATCGTGGTAAAAAAGACAGAGGTCGTCTCCAAGCAAGAAAAGCCAGTCGTCATCGCTAAAAAAAAGAAATTAAGTTTTAAAGAGCAGCAAGAACTTGATAAATTGCCGCAACTGATTGATGAGTTGGAAGCCAAGCAAGTCGCGTTAACTGAACAAATCAGTTCACCATCTTTTTATAAAAAAGATCCACTAGTTGTTGCCAAAACTTTGGATGAATTAAAAGCAATAGAAGTCAAATTAGAACAAGTTTTTGCACGCTGGAATGAGCTGGAAGCACTAACGGAAGAAAGTAATAGTTGAAATTGATTGCAACAACAGCCAATCTGGTTTATCCTTCTCGGTTCCCGTAAGGAGTGTGGGAAGGATAAATAGGAGAGATGGCCGAGTGGTCGAAGGCGCACGCCTGGAAAGTGTGTATACGGCAACGTATCGAGGGTTCGAACCCCTCTCTCTCCGCCAATAATTTTGGGGTGTTAGCTCAGCTGGTAGAGCAGTGGACTCTTAATCCATAGGTCCGGGGTTCGAACCCCCGACACCCCACCAA
>CAIQND010000301.1 GCA_903873045.1 uncultured Methylococcaceae bacterium
CATTAATGCCTAAAGCATGAATTTGTTGTTTCATCATGTCGCCTATCGCTTTATAGATAAGTTGATGCCGCTGTACTAACGACTTTCCTTCAAAAGCCTCTGCGACAATGGTTACATGATAGTGGCCGCCGCCACTTTTTGCACCGGCATGGCCTGCATGTGCCGCACTATTATCAATTATTTCCAACAGTTCGGGTTTTAGAGCGTCATTTAATAATTGTTTAATTGTTTCAGTTGTCATTGAGGAAATACCTTTTTAAATGGTTTAACGGACACTTTAGCATAAACGCCGGCCTCGTTATAGGGATCGCTATCGGCCCATTGTTGAGCCGCTTGCAAATGGTCAAATTCTGCAACTACCAGACTGCCTGTAAAACCGGCGTCACCGGGATTATCACTATCAACTGCCGGATGCGGGCCGGCTAACACCAAGCGCCCTTCACTCTGAAGATCTTGCAGTCTTTTGATATGGGCAGGGCGAGCGGCTAATCTTTGTTGCAAACTATCTTTACTGTCTTCACTGATAATCGCGTATAACACTCTTTATTCCTCGGCATCCGGGATGTATTTATATAAAAAAAGCATTTGTACCACCATAAAAACAACCATCAAACCCGGTGCTATAAACGTTTTAAAAGTCACCCAATCGTCAGTATTGTAATTATACATAACATAAACGTTGATAAAACCAATCGTCATAAAGAAAGTAGCCCAGCTAAAATTCAAACGTTTCCATATCAATGACGGCAATGTTAAATTACTGGACATCATTCTTTCGATAAAGGTTTTTTGACCTATAAAGTGGCTGCTAAAAAAGGCGATGCCAAATAACCATTCGATGATGGAAAACTTCCATTTAAGGTATTGTTCATCATGTAAATAGATGGTTGCACCACCAAATACAACCACCAAGCCTAAGGTAATCCATTGCATAGTTTCAACCTTACGGTGTTTAATCCAGGCATAAGCGACCTGAATAATAGTGGCCGCAATAACCACAGCGGTCGCTACATAAATATCGTAAAGTTTATAGGCGATAAAAAATAAAATAATCGGAAAAAATTCGAAAAGCTGTTTCATTAGGTTCCAGAGCGCGAGTAATCGGGCGTAATTTTCTAGTGTTCTCCTGTTGATCAATTGATCTTGAAGAGGTTAATTTATAGTGTAGTGGATTGGTTTTTTGCCGGGTAACGATTGGTTTATTTTTATATTAGGTTTATAAGCTGACCTAATTTCGGTTAGGTAAAAGGTGGTTAAGACCTACTTAAAGCGAAACTTTGGTATTTTCTAACTCAGTTATCTGCAATAAGCAGCATTACCTAATTTTTATATTGTAGGATTTTTCAGCACTAATGTACATGGCTGTAGTGCTGATTCTGCTAGAATGATTAATTTTTGGAGCATTTTAATGGATAAAAAGTCGCAAACCGAATTAGAGGCTGCTACATTCAGACGTTTTGTTAGTCACTTACAACAGCACACCGAGGTTCAAAATATAGATTTGATGATATTAGCAGATTTTTGCAGAAATTGTCTGGCCAAATGGTACACCGCATCTGCGATTGAGCAGGGCATCGCAATGGATTATGAGCAGGCTAGGGAAGTGGTTTATGGTATGCCTTATAGTGAATGGAAAGATAAATTTCAACTAGAGGTAACCCCCGAACAATTGGCGGCTTATAAACAGAAACAACAAGCAAAAATTGATTAATCATAAGTCTGAAATGTATCACTGATGATCAGCAAAAGGCGGCCACGCTGGAACAAGGACATCATCAAGTATTTTAAATTCTTTTTGTTTAGCACTCTTTCAGTGCAAGGGTTTCAGTTAAAACCAACTTGGTGCAACTAATGCCGGAATAAGACGCTTTTTTAGCCCTTACTGGCTATTTATGGGAGTAAACTATCCGATTGACTCATCGTACGCCAAGCCCATAGCCACTAAAAATAAGGCATTATTTACCGGCATCCTTTATTCCTCGGCTTACACTTTTTGCAATGCCAATCGCGAAGGTCGGGTTAGCGGCTAGCACCTAACCAGATCTACAGAGATTATTGGCCTTTTTTGTGATAAAAAAGTGTCAACCACTTTTGGGTTTCTATGAAGGATATTTATTTACCAAATAAAAGACAAATCCATCAGTATCAAGCGACAACGGTTGTTAATGTCATTAATGGCATACTATCTGCTTGATAGTTTTCTTATAAAATTAATAGATCACTTAAAATAGATGCCTTGCAGCCCATGAAACCAATTGATTCACACGACAAACTTGACGCTTACTACCAGCAGGTTCAGGGCATTATTCTTGATAGACAGGATTGGGTCAGTGGTTTGCTGCCTGCCAGTACCGCCGTTACTGTCCATGGCAATTACACCGATGCCTGGGTAAGGGACAACGTTTACAGTATTCTTGCGGCTTGGGGTTTGGCGCTGGCTTATCGGCGCGTGGATGAACAACAGGGACGCACTTACGTTTTGGAGCAATGCGTTGTCAAGTTGATGCGTGGCTTATTAACGGCAATGATGCGGCAAGCGCCGAAAGTTGAAAAGTTTAAGCAATCCCAGAATCCGTTAGATGCCTTGCATGCCAAATATGACACCAAATCCGGTGAGAGTGTAGTGGGCGATGATGAATGGGGGCATTTACAACTAGATGCGACTTCTTTGTTTTTGTTGATGTTGGCCCAAATGACGGCCTCCGGTTTACGTATTGTCTTTACCATTGATGAAGTCAATTTTGTGCAAAATCTGGTTCACTATATCAGCCGCACTTACCGAACTCCGGATTATGGTATATGGGAGCGCGGCCATAAAATTAATCATGGCATTGCCGAGTTAAATGCCAGTTCCATTGGTATGGCTAAAGCGGCGCTGGAAGCGTTGTCCGGCTTTAATTTGTTTGGCAAAGACGGAGGGCAAGCGTCTGTTGTCCATGTCATTAGTGACGACATTGCCCGAACCCGTATTACCTTGGAGTCGCTGTTACCCAGAGAATCCATTTCTAAAGAGGTCGATTCAGCGGTTCTTAGTATCACCGGATTTCCGGCTTTTGCGGTTGACAATCAGGCCATCCGCGCAAAAACAGAAGCACTGGTTTGCGAAAAACTGGAAGGCCGTTATGGTTGTAAACGCTTTTTGTTGGATGGTCATCAAACCGTGATAGAAGACAGCCAGCGTCTCCATTATGACCCGCGTGAACTTAAACAATTTATGGCTATTGAATGTGAATGGCCGTTGTTTTTTACGTATTTACTGCTTAATAATTTATGCGCGGGCGATGACGAAGCGGCTTTGCTTTATCGTCAGAAACTGGAAGCTTTAATGGTTGAGCAAAATGGCCAGTATTTATTACCCGAACTGTATGTGGTGCCGCTGGATTTGATTGCCGCAGAAAAAGCCAATCCACACAGTCAAGAACGGGTTCCCAACGAAAATATACCGTTGGTTTGGGCGCAAAGTCTATTTATGCTGGGTTGTCTTATTCAGGATGGTCTGCTTAGTTGTGACGATATTGATCCGTTGGGGCGACACAAAGTAGTTAAGAAAAATAAGGATTGCAAGCTGCAAATACAGTTATTGGCTCAGGATGAAAGCGTACAAAACCATTTAATGGACTACGGAATTGCCACTCAAACCCTAGCTGAAATAGCCCCCATTCAGATAAGGGAAGCCAGCGAACTAGCCGAGGCTTATACGCATGTCGGCAGAAATGACCGTATTGGTTTAAGCGGTCGGCCACTGAGGCAGTTGCGAACTTTGGCAACCTCCAAAATGTATGATTTGGCGGGTGAGCCACTGCTTTTTTTACCTCAATGTCTCAGTCAAAAAGGTTTTTATCTGGCGTTGGATAACCGCTTACTGATTCAGCGGTTACGTCTGGAACTGTCGTATATTTATAAGCATTGGGACAGACAAGGTAATCCTTTGCTGGTAATGACGATAAAACAAAATATGTTGGATAGCCATCATTGTGACGTGCTGATTGAATTTATCAAGGAACTGCAACAAGGTTTATCGCAAGGTATTGTTTTGCAACTAGGGACATTGCTGGAATTTGCAGAGACGGCCAGTCATGAAAAAATTAACTATTTGCATGACTTTCAATTCTCCAAGGCCTCCTGGGAAGAAAGCATTCGACCCTTTTTTGAGGCATTACCTCTAAATACCTCGCCATCAGCACCGTTGGATACGCTATTATTAACAGAATGGGAAATTGCACCCGATGAAGTGCTTATCGGCCAACTAAAAACCAACACCAATCTTTATGCCCAACTGGAAGCATTAACGTTACTAAGCCTTAGGTATGGCTTGGATTACCAACCCGACTTAAGGACGATGCCGGACACGATTGCTAGTGTGGGTGATTTGCTTGAAGAAGTTTATGAGCGTGCTGGCGATCAACATGATTGGACAATTGTGAGACGCTGTGCCGGTTTACTGGGCAAATATGATATTAATCTGGAGCAGGCCGCCACCGAAATACTGGTTCGTCAACACGCACTCACTTTAGGACGCGCTTACAGTGGCAAGGCAACGTTGACACGCCCCGCCGATTCTTCAGAAATTTTGCAGCTTATCCGTATTTATAATACCGAGGCCAGTGAACGTATTATTATTCAGGAATTGATTCTTTATTTAGGGATGTTAATCAAAGCCAACTCTGAATTGTTTACCGATATGCACACGATAAGAGTGGGGCATATCATGCAATTACTTATCGTCAGACAAAAACGCGAATCGGGTTATTGCACCTTGGATCAGGCTTTTAACGAAATTCTTTCTTTGCCGCCTTATCAAGTGTCCAAAAAATTAAAGGAAACCCTAGAAGACTATAGCAATACCGAAGACCAACTGGGTTTGGCTGAAACGCTGCACTATGAAGGCGATTGCCGTAAATTGACCAGTGCCCGTTTTTTAAACAGCATGAACCCCAAAGACTCCGGAGACATTGTTGATTGGTATCAATGGCGTGAACAGCAAGGCAGTGTTGGTCGGGAAAACCAGGCTTTTTATGCCAGTGTTTGGGATATTCTGCATCATTGCAAAGGATTAATGATGGGTGGCAAACTTAACAGCAAAAATCGACTGGATAGCGAGAACACCTTGTCGCAGATGACCGCAGGGGAACAAAGTTTTAAGTTACACGTCAATCATTTGCTTAACAAAATTCAAGCGCCCGTTTATCGACAACTAACGGTAGAGGCTTTAAAAGCCATGGGATCTATTTTTAGGGATAATGCTTCTTTACATATTGACGATACCTTACTAACCGATATTATTATCGGCCATGCCGTAAGAATTAGCTGGTTAAAAGGGCATCCTGAAGACCTGGGAAATTATGAAGAAGTTACGTCCTTGGCATGGCAGGCTTTTTATCAATTACCACCCCATAAAGTTGCCAATGATATTCTTGATGCTTTAATATATTTACTTGACTCTAATTAAAGGACTTTACCGTGATACTAGCAGGCGACATAGGTGGAACAAAGACAGTATTATCCCTCTTGCACAGAGAGCCCAACGGCGTGTTGACCTGCTTTCAGGAACAAACCTACCTCAGCCAACAATACCCAAAATTTGATGATATTCTAAAGGTCTTTTTACCAGTCGATGTGGCTATCGAATCAGCCTGTTTTGGTGTCGCCGGCCCGGTTGTTAATCAGCGTTGCCACACGACCAATTTGCCGTGGTTGCTGGATGCATCAGCACTAAAAATAAAACTGGGCGCCTCAAAAGTAAAATTGTTAAATGATCTCGAAGCTATGGCACTGGGCATGTTGTATCTGCCTGAAGACGATTTGATTGAGTTAAATCCGAATGCAGAAACTCAAACGGGCAATATTGCCGTGATAGCCGCTGGAACAGGCTTGGGTGAAGCCATTCTTTATTGGGATGGGTACAAGCATCATCCAATAGCTACCGAAGGCGGTCACTCTGACTTTGCTGCGCAAAATGACCAGCAGGATTTGTTATTGGCTTATCTTAGAAAACAAACGCCTGAGCATGTGAGTTACGAGCGTATTCTGTCTGGTATTGGTTTTAGCCATTTGTATGATTTTCTTTGTGAACAGGGTTTTACACCTTGCTCTGATGTACCTGATAACAACAGCGGCATTGATAGAAATGCAGTTATTTCCAAACTGGGTGTTGCAGGCGATGACGCTTGCTGTGCCGAAGCAGTTAAGCTATTTGTTGCGCTTTATGGCGCAGAAGCCGGCAATTTGGCATTAAAATCAATGGCTACGGGCGGGGTTTATATCGGCGGGGGTATTGGTCCAAAAATATTACCGGTCTTACAAAATAAATACTTTATGGACGCGTTTAAAGGCAAAGGTCGCTTTGAACCTTTGCTGAGTAAATTATCGGTAAAATTGTCGTTAAACCCACGGACACCTTTAATTGGTGCCATTAATTATTTTGCTATATAGACTTTCAGATATTAAATTTCCAACTTCGCCAATTAAAAACCATTAAAATCAATGTGTTTCTTGGTATTGTTTGGAAGTTATTTATCTGAAAGTCTATAGGAGCCATTTGCGCTGCTCTGTAAGCCTTGATATTTCTAGTCTGTAGCGCCCGTAAAATTCGTTCATCCCAATTTTTAACGGTAGAATCAGGGTTTTAAGGGGGTAGATTTTGATGAAATTCGTTTTTCACAAATCAGAATTAAAGCTAATAATTACAATATTTAGAATGATAAAATGTAACTTCTCATTAGTTACAGGTAAAACCTAAATCAGAGCAACTGCTTGGTCAGGCCTTTTTCTTGGAATTTGGTTGACGGTTGAGCGTTCGAACGGGGATAAAACTTCAGAGCCAGAACTTGGTCATCCCAAACCTCCGGTAGTGGCCAGGTTATATTTAGCGGTGCCGTCAGCTTTAAGATGTTTTGGATACTGCCGACACTGATTTTGGTGCTGGCACTGATTTTTCGGATGCTTAATCCGGCGTTATAACTCAGTCTGAGTACTTCTCTTAAATTTCGCATTGCTGTTCTTTTCGCTGAGATTATCTTCTCCACATAAACGGAAAAGGATAGTCTGGGTTGATAAACAATGCGTTAGGCGTGATTCTGACATTTTGAACACCGATTCTGGAAAATCCAAAAGAATCCATAAGGTGAGATAACAAAATAGATGGAAAACAGTCAGATTCTGATAAATTCAGTTGGCTTTTTTACCCTAACTCATTGATTTTTCGTTGTATGATAACGATTTAGAGAGAGTTAACAGCATAAAAAATGCTATTTTATGCTGTTCAATAATTATAACTTATTGACTTGGTTAGTATTTATTATATCGCACATCCTGGTTCGACGGGCTAAGGCAAATCCCTGTTTGCGTGTCACATAGAACCCAATTTAGATTTTTTTTAATTCGTCGCTATAATTAATACGGACAGAGTCAGCTGAATGTTCAGCTGACTCTGTCTTGGTGCAGTCTCTCACCGAGTTTTCAACCACATTGAGCAATGCTTCCATTCGATCAAGTAGTTTTAGATGTATGACTTATTATCATAATTACATTTATTATGTAATTATGATAATAACATAATAAATCACCTTAATTATATCAATTAAGGTGATTTAAAACTTGCTTTTAAGCTTAAGCTTAATATTGTGATATATTTTTTGATATAGCCTATATCTATTGCTAATTTCAATGTGCTTTAAAGCGGCTTCTGTATGAGTAAGTTGCTGAACCTATATGTCCCAAATTACCGAGTTCATTGACTTCATGTAACTAGGTGTACTTAAAAACAATAAACTTGTAGTCATCGATATTATTTTCTCTTCATAAAAGTTATAGGCAGGCCAGTTATATCATTCTTACCAAGAAAAAAGCTAGGGCGTTTATCTACATTTTGATGCATTGTATTTCAAATTAGACGGCGTTTAGTAATAAAAACCCCGCTGTTTTAGTCGGCACAATAAGTTCGCATAATGTATATTATGTTAAATAATAGACCATTATAGCGAAATATCCCCGTGTAACTACACAGTCGTTAAACAATAGAACGCTGATGGCACTGATCTTCAACTATATATTTTTCAGATAAATAATTTCGATTAATGGAAATTTAATTCCTATCTGTTGAAACTCGTATAAATCAGTATCATCCGTGTTCTATGATCGAAACCTATAAAGACACTAAAGCCAACAGCGCCAATAACTCTTCGGTTTTTGCTTGCATTAACACTTCATCACCGCGCGATTCCACGTTTAAGCGTACCAACGGCTCGGTATTGGAAGACCGCAGATTAAACCGCCAGTTGCTAAATTCCATACTCAATCCATCGGTATAGTCAACAACCTGTGCCTCTTTCTCATAATGTTTTCTAACCACATCAATGGCCGCTTCCGGCTGGGCTATGGTACGGTTAATTTCGCCACTGGCAGGGAAAAGCCGCATTCTTTCATCGACCAATTCTGACAGTTTTTTACCGCTTTTACTTATTAGTTCAATCACCAACAACCAAGGAATCATGCCGCTATCACAATAAGAAAAATCCCTGAAATAATGATGGGCGCTCATCTCACCGCCATAAACCGCATCTTCCAAACGCATTCTTTCTTTTATAAAAGCATGGCCGGTTTTGCTTTGCACCGCTATTCCCGACATACTATTAACGATGTCGATAGTGTTCCAGGTTAAGCGCGGATCGTGTACTATCTTTTCACCCGGATTTTGTTTAAGAAAAGCTTCGGCCAATAAACCCACAATGTAATAACCTTCGATAAAACGGCCGGTTTCATCAAACACAAAACAGCGATCAAAATCGCCATCCCAGGCAATACCCAAATCAGCGCCCTGCTCTTTTATAGCGGCAATAGTGCTGTCACGATTTTCTATTAACAACGGATTAGGAATCCCGTTGGGGAAATGACCGTCCGGTTCATGATGTATCTTGATAAATTCCAACGGTTGCGCCATGGCTTTTTGTAAGACGACTTCCAGCCAATTAACGGCATGTCCTGCTGCACCGTTACCTGCATTAACCACTACTTTTAAAGGTTTCAATGCCAGTGGATCAATATAACCCAACAGATGCTTAGTATAATCCACTCCGATTGAAATAGCGGTTACCGTGCCGCGATTGGCTACCGGTGCCTCAAAATTATTGGCTTCGGCCAACAGTTTAATATCATTTAGCCCAGTATCGCCACTCACCGGTTTGCTTTGTTCACGTACCAATTTCATGCCATTGTAATCTTTTGGATTGTGACTTGCCGTTACCATAATACCACCATCCATCGACTGCCCTGCATCTTGGTAAGCAAAAGTGGCATAATAAACTTCTTCAGTGCCACACAAACCAATATCATAAACATTAACACCCGCATCTTGCAAACCTTGTATGACTGCATCCGCCATTTCGTTACTGGAAAGACGAATATCACGCCCAACAATTACCCTGTTTGGCTTAATATTCTCGGCGTAAGCCCGACCTATACGATAGGCAATATCAACATTTAGCTCATCAGGAATGCGGCCACGTATATCGTAGGCTTTAAAACAGCTTAATAATTTAGTCATGTTATTTTATAAAAATTAATGGAGTTATGTAGTATATCGACGTTATCTTACATTATTAATATATATTTTAATGATCAATACCTTCAAAAGCAAGGCAGCCCTGAAGTGAGGTCTGCCGATCTTTGTGGCATTGATAATTTGATTGTCGATTAAAAACTCACTTGGCAAAAATGCCAAACCATTTTTAATCCAGCGCTGGTATTTGCTGACTATGGAAACGATTCTCAGAACCCGCATAGTCTTAATATTCATACCTTAGAGCAGTCACATTATGGCATTAATCGGCTAAAATAGCAGAATGACTTTACTGATGAGACGAATTTATGAGCGCCCCCTTTGGAAAAAATGCATTGAGCCTTAGCGATGTGACCAAGCAAATGCGCACTGTTTTCGAAACCTTTAGAGATTAGCGAACTGGAAACAATTCGAATTATAAGATGACTGATGCTGGATTGAGTGCTTCAGGAAACGGGCTACCCACTTTAGCCGGGACATTTTTTGTAGGGGCAGGCTTTACGCCTGCCCTTTAATGCCACAATGTTAGCAGGGTAACCGCAAGGGATTACCCCTACAAGACACGGATATCGTTACATAAAAGGCCATCCACGTAAGCAGGGACAAGCCGCAAGGCTTAACTTTAAACTGTCCCGCCTTACGTGGGTAGCCCAAAAGTGTCCC
>CAIQND010000302.1 GCA_903873045.1 uncultured Methylococcaceae bacterium
AACTTATGGACTTGGGAAGAGCAACTACATTAATTCGACAAAGGCAGTTCTTACAAAATTTTAACGGCAGATCTGTTTATTAATCTTAAACAACCGCAAAAAACCCCACTGCTTCTATCCCGGCAATCGCACAGCGTTCATCTTGATCAGAGACATCGCCACTGATGCCAACGGCACCCAGCAGATTATTGTCGGCATCACGAATAAGAACGCCACCAGGAACCGGCATTATTTTGCCGCCCGCTACGTCGATCAAAGCATTCATAAAATCCGGTCGTTGTGCCGCGACACCTGCCAAACTACGAGAGGATACGCCCATATTAACGGCACCCCAGGCTTTTGCTGTCGCAATTTGTTGCCTGATCATACTGGCACCGTCTTCTCTTTGCAGGGCTTTTACATGACCTGCAGTATCCAGCACCACCACCGTTAAGGGAGCTAAATTTAATTCTCTCGCAATATGAGTAGCGGTGTTTATAATAAGATTTGCTTGTTTCAATGTTAAAGCTGTCATCAGTAACTCTCGTTTATTTAAGGAAGGGAAAAAGATAAGGCTCAATTTTGTTGGCAAGAATGGGTTGTGCTTTGGCATTAGGGTGTAGCCCGTCTGCTTGCATCAAATCCTTATCCAGCGCAACATCTTCGAGGAGAAAGGGAACCAGCGTAATATCCAGCTCTTTGGCTAATTGCGGATAAACGTTATAAAACAGCTCAATGTAGCGTTTGCCGTAATTGGGCGGGATTTTCATCCCCAGTAAAATGACCGTTGCACCGGCTTTTTGAGCGCGGTGGACAATTTCGGCAAGATTGCTTTTCATCTGAACGGGTGACAAGCCACGCAAGCCGTCATTAGCGCCCAGTTGCAGCAATACGATAGCGGGTTTTTGTGCGCTTAAAAGCGGGTCAATACGCGCCAAACCACCCGCGCTGGTATCGCCACTAATACTGGCGTTACTGATGCTGTAATCGTGGTTGGTTTCATGCAGTTTTTTCTGGAGCAAAGCAACCCAACCTTGTTCAACTTCAATTCCGTAACCGGCACTGATACTATCGCCTAAAACCACTATTACAGGCTTGGCCATGACAGACATGGACATCATTAAAATTATCACGGTAAATAAAAATTTAGGCATTATGCAAACTCAAAATAATCAAACAGCGAACCCCATTATAGTAACAGAAGGTTTGGGTAAATCGGTGCTAACTTCTGAAGGAATACTGCATATATTGTCATCGATAGATTTGATAATCAAATCTGGTGAAAGTATTGCCATTGTAGGCGAGTCCGGATCGGGAAAATCCACTTTAATAAGTTTGTTGGCAGGATTGGATACACCCAGTACCGGCTCAATCAGTCTTAACGGAAAAGTATTAACGGCCATGAATGAAGATGGCCGGGCGGCTATGCGTAATGAGTTGATTGGCTTCGTGTTTCAGTCATTTCAATTAATGCACGGCCTCACTGCGCTGGAAAATGTCATGCTTCCGCTGGAATTAAGTGGCGATAAACAAGCTAAAGCAGCCGCGACTGCTTTATTGCACCGGGTCGGTTTATCGCACCGTTTATCCCATACACCCAAACAACTTTCCGGCGGCGAACAGCAACGCGTTGCCCTGGCAAGAGCCTTTGTTACCAAACCCGCGATTCTTTTTGCGGATGAACCTACCGGCAATCTGGATAGTAAAACCGGTGCAACTATTATTGATTTACTGTTCGAGCTTAATCTTGAAAATCTTACCACCTTGATTCTGGTAACGCATGATCACGCCTTGGCCGCTCGTTGCCAACGCACCATTCAATTGGATGCCGGGTGCATGGTATGAGTCGTTTTAATCTGGCGCTACGATTGTTGTGGCGTGACAGCCGTAGCGGTGAACTGACGATATTAATACTGGCTTTAATTATTGCCGTAACCAGTTCAACGACCATTGCCCTGTTTTCAGACCGTTTGCAGCGCACCATGACCAATCAAACTGCTGAATTTTTGGCAGCCGATTTAGTCATATCCAGCCCGACCCCGGTGTCTTCCGAGTGGTTAGCCAAGGCCACACAGCTCAATTTGGCGCAAGCACGAACAGCGGAATTTTCCAGTGTGTTAATTGAGCATGAGGAACTGTTACTGGCAGGCATTAAAGCCGTTAGTGCGGCTTACCCCTTACGGGGTTTTTTAAAAACGACAGCTTACGATTATTCGACCGAAACCATCACCCACAACGGCCCTGCACAGGGCACAGCCTGGCTTGAAAAACGCATTTTTTCAGCGCTTAAACTTAAAGTAGGCGACCCGTTAACCGTGGGTGAAAAACAACTGGCTATCACCCATATCATTACCTATGAACCCGACAAAAAAGGTGATTTTTACAGTTTTTCTCCGCGCGTAATGATTAACGAGGCCGATTTACCAGCGACCGGAATCGTGCAGCCAGGCAGTCATGTCCATTATTTTTTCCAATTTAGTGGCGATGTCAAAGCATTAACTGAATTTAAGCAATGGCTTAAACCACAGTTAAATCCCTCGCAGCGCATTATGGATATTCATGAAGACCGTCCTGAACTGGGCACGGCATTAAACCGGGCAGAACGTTATCTGGGGCTTTCCAGTACCCTGGTTATTTTAATTTCCGGTGTCGCCATTGCCATGGCGACCCGCCGTTATACCGAGCGACATTTTAATGCCACTGCCTTGTTACGCTGTTTGGGCTGTAAACAAAATGAAATACTTTGGCTTTATAGTAGTCAGTTTGTGGTCTTGGGACTATTTGCGAGTGCCGTAGGTTGTCTGCTGGGCTGGTTTGCACAAGAAGCTTTATTCTATTTACTAAAAGACTTACTGCCGCAACACGTCGCCAGTCCCGGTTTATTGGCCGTTTTTTTTGGTTTTATCATCGGTATGGCCGTGTTATTGGGCTTTGCCTTGCCGCCACTATTACGGCTTAAACAAGTGTCGCCGCTACGTGTTTTACGCAGGGAACTGGAACCGATGCCCAGTAGCGGGTGGCTGATCTATGGATTATCCAGCGGTATTATGGGCCTGTTAATCTGGAAATATACGGATGATCTTAAAATGACGGTAAGTATTTTAGGCATTGGCCTGATGACTTTGTTGGTCTTAGGCTTGCTGGTATACGGCCTGTTGAATTTAGCCAGCCGTGCATTACCCTCAATGAGTCTGACCTGGCGTTTTGGGTTACAAGGCTTGTTAAGAAATAGCCTCGCCAGTGTCAGTCAAATTTTGGCTTTTAGCATTACCTTGGTCGCCATGGTACTGAGTTTTACCGTGCGTACTGATTTAATCGATAATTGGCAAAAGCAATTACCCGATAACGCGCCTAATCATTTTGCGCTTAATATTTTTCCGGACCAACAAGCGGCCTTTAAACAAGAGCTGCAACAGCAACATATTAACGGCAGCCAGTTTTTTCCTGTGATTAAAGGTCGTCTGGTAGAAATTAATAACACGCCCGTGCAAAAAATTGTCAGCAAAGATACGCAAGGTGAAAATGCGACACATAGAGAATTAAGCCTTACCTGGACACAAGAACTGCCTGAAGAGAATAAGCTGGTTGCCGGAAATTGGTGGACGACTCAACAGGCCGGCTTGGTATCGGTTGAGCAGAAATTGGCGGATAGCCTGAAAATAAAGCTGGGCGATCATTTACTGTTTACCGTTGGCAGCCAACAAATTAAGGTGACGGTCACCAGTATTCGTGCGCTTAGGTGGGACACCATGAAACCTAATTTTTATATGATTTTTTCACCGGGTACACTGGATGCCTACCCCAGTACGTTTATCACCAGCTTTTATTTGCCTGAAAAACAAAAAAACGTGTTAAATACACTGGTAAAAAAATATCCCGGCACCACTATTCTGGAAGTTGATTTAATTTTACAACAATTTAAAACCATCCTGACGCAATTGACACAAGCCATTAATTACTTGCTTTACTTTGCCTTAATGGCGGGATTTACCGTGCTGTTTGCCGCTGTTTATGCTACCTTGGATAACCGGATTTATGAAGGCGCGTTAATGCGAACCTTAGGCGCAAATCGTTCCTTATTAAGAAAAACCCACATCATCGAATTTGCTGCGCTTGGGATGATTTCCGGTTTATTGGCGGTTGTTATTTCTGAAGCCATTATGTATGCTTTATATACGCAAGTGATGGCTATGGAGTACCATCCCAGCTTTTATTTGTGGGCTATAATACCTCTCACAGGGGCTCTATTCGTTGGCATGGCCGGATGTTGGGGCGTCAGACAGGTGCTTAATAAATCCCCACTTCGCGTTTTAAGGGAGCTTTGATTGTCATAATATTCAGACTTCGTTCATTTTTACTTGATAGATTAGCAAATAATTACTTCCCCAATGCCGTTAAGTTAAGTGCCTCTCGGCAAGATAAACCGTTGGCTGAGCGGAGCCGAAGCCAGTAAAATCGCTTCGGCTCGGCTCAGCGAACGGCTTAACTTAATGACATTGATCACCTCCCCCTTTAAAAAGGAGGATTGAGGGATTTATCTAATAAAATCTCCTCTAACCCCTTTTTTTCAAAGAGGGACTTAAATAATTACATAAACTTCAACATTAATTTTCAAAGGTAATCGAGATGAAAAAATTAGCAAGCAGTAGTGTTTTTATCGGCAGTATTTTGCTCACCGCCTGTGCCAGCCAAGGCGGCTGGACACCAACCGTCGATTCATATAATGACCCTAATGCGTATCGCATTAACCAGGACATGGCGGAATGCAAGCAACTTGCAGGCCAGGCATCCGGTGGCACCGCCACTGAGACGGCGGTAGGCGCAGGAACCGGTGCTTTACTGGGAGCCGCTGGCGGTGCCATTATAGGTGCCTTCACTGGTAGTCCCGGCACGGGTGCGGCTATTGGCGCGGCAGCGGGTGGTTTTGGCGGCGGTGCCTATAAGGGCATGAGTGCAGAAGACAAATACAAAAGCTCTTATAACAATTGCATGAGTGGCCGTGGTCACAAAGTCGTCAGATAATTTGATTTGCGGCGACAACACAGGGATGTATTTTCAAAACAATCAAACGTAAAGCCTGATTACAACATTTCGGTCGCGGTTTGTAACCCCGACCGAAACGTTTGAAGACTTCAATAGCTTTAAAAACGTGAGTAACGGGAATGCAAACCTCGTCATTCTTTAGTGATCAAAAAAGTTGATGAGATACAGGATAAGTTGTTTTAACGCAATGTACAGGTTAAACTTCATATTACATGCGCAGCTTAGTTGGGTTTTTACGCTTGATAGAGTACGCTTTATAAGGCGCTAAACAATAGACAATTATATACGCCAGTTATTTTGTAACGAATAGAGGTGCCTTATGGCAACTACACCGACAATAAATTACTTGGACAATGACAAAGAATCATTAAAAGTCACATTGCCAAAAGAACTGGCAGAAAAATTAAAAGCCTACGTTAATACACATACATCAATCCAGGCTTCACAAGTTGATGCGCTGACCAAAACGTCTATGCATGGCATTGCCTCGGAAGCGTTTAAAAAAACATCTGAATTAAATGCACTAAACCAAACGGCACGAGTTAATGCTTTAAGCAAAGCATCTGCTCTCAATATTGCC
>CAIQND010000303.1 GCA_903873045.1 uncultured Methylococcaceae bacterium
GGGTAGTAAAGGTACTTTGGATTTTTTCTATCAATTGTCGAATTTGGTTGTCTTCCTCCGTTTCGACAACGCCCTCTTTTTTAACAACTTGAGCCTGTGTTTGTTCTGCGGCATCCGGTAAAGGCACGTCAATAGCTTCTTCGATCTTATCTGCCGCAACACCCGCTAAATCATCTATCAAGGTTTGCAGCATTTTTTTGGAAACCCCAACCACATCCTCGGAGGCTTCCGGACTGACAACATTATTAAATAAATCCCGTTTGCCTTTTACCAGCTTGGCAACCTGCTGTTCATAAGAGTCTTCGGCCAGCAACAAAAAAACCTGTACATTTTGTTTTTGCCCCAACCGGTGTATGCGTGCGATACGCTGATCCAATACCGCAGGATTCCAAGGCATATCCAGATTAATCAACACCGTGGCTGATTGCAGATTTAAACCCACGCTACCGGCATCGGTAGAAATAAAGATTTGTATCGCATCGTCCCGCAAAAACTTGTCCATCAAATCGCCGCGTTTATGACTGGGAATGCCACCGTGTAAACGTACACAACCCAGCCCCATCGCCTTGACTAAAGACTCCACCATTTCCGTCATTAACGCCCATTGCGAAAAAATAACGGCTTTGCGGTTACTTTGCAAACACAACTCTTCCAGTAACCGGTATAACTCATCCAGCTTGGGTGAGCCTTGGGTCACTTTATCCACCAATCCGGCTGCATCACAAGCCATGCGTGCCTGTTGCAAAGCGGACATCATCCGATTTTGCTCGCCAGGCGTTAACGGCCTGCGCTTGGCTATTTGTGCCAACTGCCCTGCCGCCTGCATGGCCGAGTCATGTAATTCCTTTTGCATTTTATCCAGAGGAATATCCAGCCGCACTTCGGTTCTGTCCGGCAATTGATCACTGATCAAGCTGCGATTGCGCCTTAACATCACCGACGCGATACGCCGCCTTAATTCCGACAGATTACGATAACCAATCACTTTGCCGCGCTCATCGGTCACATGAAACTCCAGCAAACAGCGCCACAGCGGCCCCAACACCCGCGCATCAACTACTTGCAGCAGACTGTATAAATCCTCAAGACGATTTTCCAGCGGCGTGCCGCTCAACACAAACATATAGCGTGAGGGGATTAACTTAATCGTTGAGGCAATTTTAGTGCGCCAATTCTTGATACGTTGCGCTTCATCCAAAATCACTAAATCAGGTTTTAGCGTTTCGCTGATCACGCTAAGATCACGTACCGTCAATTCATAATTAACGATAAAAAACAGCGCATCAGCCCGATATTGTACAAACCGGTTTTCTACCGCACCCTGAATAATTTGCACAGTATGTGACGTGAACTTTTCAACTTCTCTGGCCCACTGATGTTTTAACGAGGCCGGACACACCACCAGAACTTTCTTAATACCGGCATTATCAACCAGCCAGGAAGCGGCGCAAATCGCCTGCAAGGTTTTACCCAAGCCCATATCATCGGCCAACAAGGCGCGGCCACGGGAGGCCAAAAAGGCCACGCCTTCGGTTTGATAAGGAAACAAGCGGGCTTTAATACCCGGAAGAGCGCCATTAACCCGCATAATTTCTTGGGTAATCTGCTGAGACCGCACCACTTGCGACGCATCCTCTGCGCATTGATGCACATAGTGCGCCGCATCATCACCCACAAAAAAATCGTCGCGCCCCAATACCTGCTCGGAAAAACGAAAAAAATCTTCAGGCAATCGACCGCTAAAAACACCGTCCTGACCAAAGAATTCTGAAAAAAGAGCCGTTAAATCCGCATCAACCTGCGCAGTTTTATGTAAACGAATGACCGGACGAGTCGCTGATTCCCAAGCCAAGTAGGCAAATGAAACCGGAGAACCGGCTTTCTTTAGTTGTTTATAGCCGGGTTTGTTCTTGGCAAAATGTAAAACCGCTTCAATGTGTTTGCAAGTCCCTAAACGATTGGTCGCCAGATCCGGACAAGTACAATAGTTTAACCGTTGATCCAGTGAGCGAATTTGTACCTGATAGGATTTTTTTGTATGCGTAGCAGAAATAATCGACGTGGCCTGCCAAGTGCCAAAACCTAAGTTACCGCTGATTAATTTAACAGCGACTTCGTTTCTGCCCTTTTTTACCCGTTCTAAAATAGCCTCATCGACCGCACTACCTAAAATCTTGTCGTCGTCATAACCAAATTCTTCAGCGTAACTGTATAAAGCAGCAATGGCGTGTTTGCAGAAACCGGACTCCGGACAATCACAACTGACCAGCAATTCATTGCCTTCGCCCTGCGTCAGTTCCACCCAATAAGGCTCGCTAACATCCGCATCTTCCACTTGAGCGGTTAGCACATTGTCCAGCACATCCAGTGCAAACACCCGCTTCTCGGAGAAATAAGCCAAGCCCTGCTTCACCGTATCGTCCGAGGCAATCGTTTTTAAACGCTCGGTATCGTAGAGAAATAAATCGTTATTCATGGCAAAACAGCTCAGGCGGAAACAAAGGCTGTATTTTACCGGAGTATTCTGATTTATGCTTAGGCATTGGCGTTTTGCCCAGATAAAAACACGCGATTGTGTCCGTCAATACCAAGGTACGCAATGCCTACCTTACATCCCGACACAAACACATTCGCGCTTTCTGCAAAAATGAGTGGTGGCTTGCCACCCTACTTATTTTTTAGACATAAAAAAATAAATGGCTTGGCATTTAAGAACCATTTTATCGTTTTCTTTCTCAATAGCGGTGCATGTTTCCATTTTTGAACGACCCGGAGCGGCCTGCTTGACTAATTTGCCGTCTTCAATCGAATAATTAAGCGAAGCACGAAGTGTCTCGGTTCGAGCATGCGCATCAGAATCCTGAGAAATGCCTTCCATTGTTCCATCCGCTTTAAAGATCCAAGTGCTGTTTAAGCTTCTTGATTTACTGCCGTCACTCTGAAGAGATTCTTTATCAATTTGCCATGTACCTAAAATATCTGCTTGAGTCAAAGGAACGTCAGCAACTGAAGAAAAAGAAAAAAGCATCAAAGCAGGTACAAAAAGCATAGTAGATCGCATAGTAAAAACCTTATGATTTGTGTTTAAGAAAAAGCATTGTAACACTGGAGCCTCGCACTCTTTTATGTAATCATTCAGTTCCCCTCTTTGAAAATAGGGGTTAGGTAACTCGCAATAAATACCCCCCCAGCCAGAACTACACGTCTAAATTTTTGAGAACACACTAAAAACCGTGTACATTAATCTAATAAATTCAACTGGCAAGGTACACAGACAGATGTCCATACAAACAACAGCCTTA
>CAIQND010000304.1 GCA_903873045.1 uncultured Methylococcaceae bacterium
ACACTATAGTGCTTATGATAAATAGAAGGTGAGTTATGACTATCGAATTAAACAAACAAGATGTCTTAAAAGTCCGCATGGATGCAGTGACATTACAATTACTTGAACAAGCCCGTAGCTATGTTGAACTGGATAGAAGTAAATTTATTCGTCAAAGCATTCGAGAAAAAGCGGCGGTCATTATTTCAGAACATGAAAAAACGCACTTTAATCCCGATGATTGGCAGATGTTTTTTTCTATGCTGGATAATCCGCCAGAACCTACTGAGCGCATGAAAAAAGCCGTATTATCTTATAAAAGAATAATCGCCACCGAATGAAGTTTGAACGTTTAAACACCCAAAAACATGATCGAAAAGACTTTGATTGTGGCGTTATCGCATTTAATTTATATCTGCAACAATTTGCCAATCAAGATCAGAAGCGTGGCTTAACGCGAGTTTATGTGCTGGCAAAACAACAACAGATTATCGGTTATTATTCAATCTGCGCTCATTCGGTGCCTACCGACCAGTTACCGGACAACACCCGATTAGGCCGTTATTCTGAAGCACCCTTTTTGTTATTGGGGCGCTTAGCCGTTGATAAGCGCTATCAAGGTCAAGGCTTTGGAGATGCCCTGATTTTCCATGTGTTTAGTATCACAAATGAAGCTGCCGAAAAAATAGGCACCTTAGGCATTATAGTTGATGCCAAAAATGAAAAAGCAGCGGATTTCTATGAAAAATTTGGCTTTAAACCCCTATCCGCAAGCAAAAATCGCTTGGTACTGCCTTTTTCAATGATTACAAAATTACTTTAAAACGCCAGAAAAAAAACACGGGGCAGACCTTGCAAAAATATATTTTATTTGTTTCCCGCTGCCGTTAGTGTGGGAGCGACGCCCACGTCGCGATTAACGACCAACGCCTCAAATCGCACTTATGTTTATGTCCTGTCTTATGTTTTCCTGCTGATATTATATGTTATTATTTAAGCCCTAATTTTAAGTGAATGACTTTTTAGGTGTCAATATGCGTAATTTATTTGTACTTATAGTTCTCTCTGCCCTTTTCTTGGGTGGTTGCACGCCAATCTGGCAAAAAACCGAATCAATACCCAACGCTGCCGAAAGCGTGGAACAAATACGCGAAAAAGCGGAACAAGGCGATACGATGGCGCAATTTAATCTCGGCGTGTTGTATTACGACGGGCAAGGTGTCCAGCAAAACTATAAGCAAGCCGCCGCCTGGTATCGCAAGGCCGCCGAAAAGGGTCATCCCATGGCGCAAACCAATATCGGCATGATGTATGAACAAGGCCAAGGTGTCCCGCAAAGTAATAGCCAAGCAGTCACGTGGTATCGCAAGGCCGCAGATCAGGGCTCCCTGGTTGCACAATTTAATCTCGGCGTAATGTATGACGAAGGCCATGGCATCCAGCAAGATGACAAGCAAGCCACCGTTTGGTATCGCAAGGCTGCTGATCAGGGCGATGCAGCGGCGCAATTTAATCTCGGTGTAATGTATTACGAAGGCCGTGGTTTTCAGCAAGACTACAACCAAGCCGCCGTATGGTATCGCAAGGCGGCAGAGCAGGGCCATAAAAAAGCGCAGTTCAATCTCGGCGTGATGTATAGCGAAGGCCAAGGTGTCAAGCAAGACTACACTCAAGCTGTCGCGTGGTATCGCAAGGCCGCTGATCAGGGCCATGAAAAGGCACAATTTAATCTTGGTGTAATGTACAAAAAAGGCCAAGGTGTCCCGCAAGATTACGCTCAAGCCTATATGTGGACAAACCTGGCTGCTGCTCATGGCTTTGAAAATGCGATAACGTCGCGAGATAACCTTGTTAAAAAGTTAACTCCCTCGCAAATAGAAGAAGGGCAAAGGCTCGCCCGTGAATGGACGGCTAAACATCCGCAAACCGGGCAATAATTTTAAATCGCTAACCCGAAATCTTTGGATTGCGCCTTACGCTGCTTGGCTACCGACTTTAGACGGGACAAGCAAAAAGGTTTAGCCGTCAATACGGTTAACTTAATGATAAAGCATTATAAGAGACCGTTCGCTGAGCGGAGTCGAAGCGAGTTGTCCGCTTCGACTCCGCTCAACGAACGGTTTAACCTTAAATTGTCACAGCTTAGGAACGTGCATGAAATAACTTGACCATTTATATCCCCTCACCCCAGCCCTCTCCCGGTGGGAGAGGGAGCAAGATGCCGAAGTTATTTCATGCGCACTCCTTAAGTAGGTAGCACACTGCTTTAACCACAAAGAACCAGCCCCCCCAATTGTACATAGGCACCTATGTGATCAATAAGCCAACAACAACCGCGCCCACCAAGGTACTGACCACCCTAAGTGCCAATGGCCTGCCACCTATAACCCATGAAAAAATGCTTTTGATGCCTGAATTGACGGATACCGCAATAAGAATAGCCATCGCTGCGACCCTGACTCCTAAGGCATCTTTGCTCATTTGTGACATGGAAAGGGTAATGGGGTCAACATCGGCCAAACCGGAAATCGCCGCCAGAAAGTAAGTACCCAGGTCACCAAAATAATCTTTTAGCAAGTTTGACAGTAACATGATGACCACTAAAAAGGCACCAAACCTTAACGCCATGCCTAACTGAAAAGGGTTTTGTAGTTTTATCTCGTCAATGGGTTGAAAGCCTTGCCGGTTTCGCCATAACAAAAAAGCCGCCAAATAAGTAATCAGGGTCATGATCAGCAGTGCAGGAAGCAGCGCCCGGAACAAGGCAGGATTGATAACTGACGTTAAGAGAAGGGTGCGTGCGAACATAGTGGCGCAAGCGGTTAAAATACCAGCCGCCAGAACGTTTTGCATGCCGGGCTGTTGCTTTGATAACTTTGACAGGTTAAGTGTAACGGCTGTCGAAGACACTAATCCGCCCAAGGCACCTGTTAAAACTGGCCCATGTTGGTTGCCCACAATTCTGATGGCAAAGTAACCCAAGTAAGAAATACCTGCAATCAGCACCACCATCAACCAAATATGATACGGATTAAAAGCCGACCAAGGGCCGTAACCTTGATCAGGCAATATAGGGAGTATAACAACCGAGATCAGCAACAATTTTAGCGTTGCGTTTAACTCTTCTTGTTCCAGTTTTTTTAACCAACCATGAAGCAACGGTTTAAAACCCAGCAATGAGGTAATAACAACAGCACTTGCAGATGCCAACGCAATATGGCCAAAAACCGTTAATGCACCCAAAGTAAAGGCAATCAGCGAGGCAATGATACTGGTGATACTAAAATCCTGAAATTTATCCAGACTTTTACTGTAAGCAAGCAACAAGACCAAAGTAAGACTCAGGAAAACAAACCCCATTAAAAAAGGGCTTACTTGCTGAGACAGGATGCCCGACAATCCGCCCAACAAACTAATCATCCCGTAAGTACGCAGTCCGGCAACCCGCATACCCTCAGCTCTATCGCGAGTCCGCCAGCCACGTTCCAAACCCATTAACAAACCGATTGCCAAGGCAATGCCCAAAAGCTTGAAGTTTTCCAGTTCAGTCATGATGGTAAATCCGGCTATTTATAAAACAGTTGAAATATAATTGACTACCCAGTCGGTATTGACTTCGATCATAAAACACCGATGAC
>CAIQND010000305.1 GCA_903873045.1 uncultured Methylococcaceae bacterium
TACCGCGTGAGGCCTTAAATACCAATGCATCAAAGCCGGGGGCAATGGGTGTTTCGAGTTCGGCGGTGAGCGCTTGGGCGCGGGTAATGATTTCCTCCGGATCGGAAATATCAGCCGGGGTAATCTTGTTCAGTACGTCTGCTGCGGCATAACCCAACATACGTTCCGCGCCGACATTAAAGATCTGAATAACGCCTTTAGCGTCAGTGGCGATACTCGAAAAATTGGCGCTGTTAAAAATAGCGCTCTGCAACGCACCCGCCTTGAGCTGCGACTCTTCATCCTTCTTGCGCTGGGTAATATTCTCGTATATCCCAAGCAAGCCGAACACTTCGTTGTCCTGATTCCTGAGCGGGATTTTGGAGGAACGCAGCCAAAGCGAATTGCCACTCAGAGTCGTATGCAGCGCATCATAGAAAAGTCTGGTGATGCCCGACTCCATCACGGCCAAGTCATCGGTGCTATAATGCAGCGCCTGATCCGTCCAGTCCATCTGATAGTCGTTCTTGCTGATCACATCCTGGGGATGCGCAATCCTGGCGTCCCTGGCAAAAATCTTATTGCAGCCAAGATAGCGTAAGTTGCGGTCTTTCCAATAAACGCCCATTGGTATGGCATCGATGATGGTCAGGAGCAGATTTCGAGATTCGTCAACTGTTTCTTTCAGGCGTTTGCGCTCACTGATGTCCAAAAATGTGACCACAGCCCCTACTACCACGCCTTTGTTGCTTTCCGGATACGACCAATACTCGGCAGGAAAAGAAGTGCCGTCAGAACGCCAGAGCACCTCGTCGTCCACATGCATGCGTTCGCCTTTATGGAACGCCTGAAAGATACGGCAATCTTCAACGGGAAAGTGCGTACCATCCAGGTGTTTTCCGTGAATCAGCCAATGCATGTTTTTACCGAGCAGATCGTTGGGGTGCTGGTAGCCAAGCAGACGAAGACAGGTGTCGTTGCAGAAGGTACAGTCACCGTCCGTATCAATGCCGTAGATCGCTTCGGCCGTGGAATTCAGCAGGAGGTGAATCTTTTCTTGCGCCTGCCTGATCTCGCGGGTCAAGCCTTCGGCGATGCGTTCGGCGTTGAAGCGCGTATTGATCATCGAGCGTATCAATCCGAACAGCAGGCCACTAAGCGCTAGTCCGCCGACCAAGGTTGCCCATGCCGGCAGGTAGCTTAGGGTTGACAGCTTGCCGATGTAATCAAGCGCCAGTAACCACTGATGGCCGTTGAAATCGATCGTCCGCTGCTGGTAGAACAGCGAATGCACATCAGCTGCGCTGGCCGGTTGGTTATCGAATAATAGACTGGCAGGCGTTGCCTCACGACCATCGTAGATAGCCAGGTCAACAGTTTTGCCTTCGTGGTTCGCCCAGTCGGCCAAGATGCCAGTCATGAGATCGTTCATACGGTAAGGGTTATAAACCCAGCCGATCAGCGCCGATCGTCTCTGTTCGACTGTGCTAATGGGTACGCCGTTGCGATAGACAGGGACATACATAAGAACACCGGCCTGATTGTCAGTGCCTGTCTCCTGCACCAGTATAACCTTGCCGGACAATGCGGACTCACCAGTGTCGCGTGTCTTTTCCATGGCGGCCCGCCTGACAGGTTCGGTATACATATCGTAACCGAAGGCGCGCAGGTTACGGTCGCGGAAGGGTTCAATGTAGATGATTGACGTGTAAACTGTACGCTCTCCGGGCGGTTTTAAGGTATAGCCGGGAAAGCCTTCGCTACGAATTTTGGCAATGTGGGCGGCAAGCTGATCGGCCGGGATGACTTGTGCAAATCCGAGTCCCTGCAAGCCGGGGACACTTTGCACTGAGCGCAGGTTCTCGACGTAGGCTTGCCACTCCTTGCGCTCAACCGAGACTGAGGCTGCAAAAAGGGCACTGCCGCCCCGAAGGATCAGCGCGTTGGCTTCAAGACGCTCCTGGATTTTGAGAGTGACCTGATCGCAGGCAAAAATGAACTGCTGCACAGCGGTTTGTTCAATGCCCTGCTTGACCTGAAGGCTGGCAAAAATGGTCACCAGCAAGCTGAAGAATAGCGTGGCTCCGCTGAGCGTTCTTTTTTTGGCACACTTATTGGTGGGGGGATGTCCACCCATCCGGAAAAAAGTCTCAAAGGTTTTAAAATTGAGGGTCATAACGGCGTCTGGTTTGGGTTTATGCATTGGAGTTAAGCCGACTGGGACTCTTCGATGCAGGATCGGGCGGGGGATTTTAAGGGTTAATAATACACGCAATTGTATTGAAATGCAAAATTTGTGGGTAAACTTCAGAAATTCAGAACGTAGCGGTACTTTTGATGATCTAATTTTTGATAGCTTCTTTATTCGTTTATTTTGATAAGCTTTAATTTCTTTTGCCAATGGGCATAGAGGATTCAGCAAAGATTTGTGTAAGCGATTTAATCACCGCCGACTCTTGATTTTCTAACCATTTTATTCCACAGTCGCGTAGGTCGGGTGACGGCTTTATCGTCGCCCGACATTTCGGCATTCTTCTGGTTCCCAAGCTCCAGCTCTCGTCGTTATACACAAGTATGTGAGGACAACCAAAGCTCGTTATTTATGCCGGGATTGTGAATGTGTCTACAATGGAGGTCAGGCTTTGCCTGACCTCCACGAGTTGCACAGGCACCCAAATTCCGGCAGGCACTTGTGTATAACGATGATTGTTAATAGTCAAAAGTGTCCCGCCTTAAGTGAGTAGCCCTTTTTTTATTGCCAGTAAAGCAGGGACACTCTACAATTAAATTATTAAATATTTTTTGATTAATTAATTCCCCATGCGTCACGTCATTGATCCAAAAATAGATTGTGTCTTTGGCTACCCACTTTAGACGGGACAAGCAAAAAGGCTTAACCCTCAATAGGGTTAACTTAACGATAAGGCATCAAAAGAGACCGTTCGCTGAGCGGAGTCGAAGCGAGTTGTCCGCTTCGACTCCGCTCAGCGAACGGTTTAA
>CAIQND010000306.1 GCA_903873045.1 uncultured Methylococcaceae bacterium
CCGTAGAGACGCGATTTATCGCGTCTTTATTTATCGCGCCCCAACATCCGAAAACCCACGGGTTATCATTTAGACGCGATAAATCGCGTCTCTACGGAGATTAATTTATGGTTGATAGTTATAAGGTTATTTCTGCGAAAGAACTCACCCATTTAGACGAATCCAATCGCTTGCTTGATTGGGAAAATCCTACTTTTAATGGGTAAAATATTCTCCAGAAATCACCTAAGGAAAGTGCATGAAATAACTTGACCATTTATATTCCCTCACCCCAACCCTCTCCCGGAGGGAGAGGGAGCCAGATGCCTACGTTATTTCATGCGCATTCCTAAGACGACTCAAGCGTAGTAGATGATGGTGCTACCGGCTATCGTACCGGATGCCGGAAACGCTCAACTCGCTTGCGCTCGAAAAGCCTTATTCCGGCCTACGCCTGCTTCGAGACTTATCGGCTAATAATTTCTTTGTTTTTATTTCGTGTCTTTCGTGTCTTTCGTGGACAAAAAGCTTTTGATTTATTTCAATGAAAAAAAGCATCCTCGCCGTCATCGTTTTCCAATTCCAGTGCTTCACCGGGAATCCTTTTTTCTTCCATCGCCCATTCGCCCAGATCTATTAACTTACAGCGTTCACAGCAAAAAGGTTTATGTTCCTGTTCAGGTGTCCAGGAAACAGGACGCAGGCAAGTAGGGCATTTTACGATGATGGGTTTATCGGTTGATGTCATTAGAATAAACAGCAGGTTAAGGTAAAGGGAATATCCTCGGTACTTTGCTTCGGTCGAATATCGCCGACAGAAGGCTCCATAAACCGGATGGTGCAACGATGTTTGCCGCCACTTATTTCGGCAAAGCAGGCAAGGGATTTATCGAGATTTACTTTAATCAACTGAAAAGGCTGGGTTTTATCCAGGGTAATTTGAAAAAAGCCCGCACTCGCGACTTCATGTTTGGCGGCTCGACTGTTGCGTATAAAATTAAGAATAAAATCAATCGCGGTATGAATATCAATAAACGGACTGCTCCACTGTTGCAGATCTTTGGCGCGAATCACTTCATCTTGTTCCAGCCAATAATGATATTCAGGCAAATCAAAAGAACAGGTGCCACCCGGAATGGAGCTGCGTTGGGTAATGCTTTGGAATAAATCACTTTCCATAATATTGACACCAATTCTTCCTTTAACCGCATAGAGTTTTTTACTGATTTGGGCGAGTTGATCCAGTATCTCATGCAACTTTTCTTTATCAACACCGTCGCTGTCGGCAATTTTATTGAGTACGGTTGCCTGACGATCCAGTTCTTTTAGGATTTCCGATTTTAAATCGTTACGTTTAAAAATAGACATGATATCCAGGAGCACGGAAATTGCAGCCCGTTTGTCGGCAATGTTATCCCCCGCTGAAAAGTGGATAAATTGTTCAAATAGTTGTTCAAGCCTTATGAAGACACGGATTCGTTCATTGAGTGGAAACTCATAAGTAGTAGTGTTATTCACAGACACGTTTTTCCTGGCTAGTGCTTAAAGAAAGATAGAAATTGTGCAGTTTTTTAACGGCTTCTGCAAGTCTATCGTCGGTTTTTGAGTTATCGATCAGATCATCGGCGTGGGCTTTTCTAAAAGCGCGGCTTACCTGACTGTCAATAATAGCTTGTATGCTGGCTATCGTCATAGCATCGCGTTTTTGTAACCGTTCTAGTTGGGTTTCAACCGGACAATCAACAACCAGTGTCCGGTCAACCAAATGCGTCATTCTGGTTTCAAATAATAACGGGATACCAATAATGCAATACGGCGCAGTTAATTGCTCAAGTTCTGTTTGTATGGCTTGATAAACCAAAGGATGCAAAATGGCTTCCAGTTTTTGTTTTTGTTGGGCATCTGAAAAAACCAGCTCCCTAAGTCGTGTTCTATTAAGCGAACCGTCTGTGTTAAGGATGTCCGGGCCATATTCCAGCGCAATCCGGGCGAGTGCCGGTTGCCCGACAGCAACCAACTGGTGGGCAATGTCGTCCGCATCAATAACAGGTACTTTTAAGTGTTCAAAAATATTGGCAACAGTGCTTTTTCCACAACCTATGCCGCCGGTAAGGCCGATTTTTAACATGCTTTTATAAGCCCGCCGTTGTTAAGTAAAACTGATTAATATCACTGCCCCACAACAAGGCCAGCCAGCCGGCAGCAGCCAAATAAGGGCCAAAAGGAATGGGCGTATTATAATTGCGTTTGGCAAAAATAATCATCGATACGCCAATGATTGCGCCAACCAATGACGATAATAAAATAATAACGGGTAAATATTGCCAGCCCAACCAGGCACCGAATAAAGCCAGTAATTTAAAATCACCAAAGCCCATACCTTCTTTGCCGGTTGCCAGTTTAAATAAATGAAAGACGCACCAAAGGCTGGCATAGCCCACTATTGTACCGATAATACTGGCATGAGAGTCGGTAAAAAAACCAAACAGGCTTAACAACAAGCCCAGCCAAAGCACCGGCAGGGTAATGTTATCCGGTAATAACTGATGATCTATGTCGATAAAGCTTAGGGCAATCAGTGACCAGGTCAGCACCAAGGCAAATACCGTTTGTGGCATGTAGCCAAAATGCCAGGCAACGATGGCCGATAAGAGGGCAGTAAACGTTTCTATCAGCGGGTAACGTACAGAAATAGGATGGTTGCAGCTGGCACAGCGTCCCTTTAAAAACAGGTAACTGATGACCGGTATATTTTGATAAGCCTTGATGGGTGTCTTACAATAAGGACAACGGGATAAAGGTAAAGACAGATTGAACGGTTCTTGCCGGGGTTCTGTTTCAGTGATGTCGATTTGTAAATATTCCGTGCATTCTTTGCGCCAGTTTTGTTGCATCATTATCGGTAATCGATAAATAACCACATTAAGAAAGCTGCCCACCATTAAACCAATAAGACCCACCAGAGCCGTCAGTAAATAAGGGTTTGTTAATAAAATATCCAACTGTTGTATCATTTTTGTAATGTGGGTGCTGTGATTGGCGACTTTATCATCACTATTTTACAGGTTTGGAAAAATGAAACGATTTATTTTATTTGTCGCGTTTAATTGACGGCTCCGCTAAGGCATAGGCAGCCATAACTCTTAGATGAGAAAATCCGGGGGTTTTCGTGTAAAGCGGTAATTTTTTTAGCTTGACTGAGGCAATCTCGGACAAATCAAGATGTTTTCGTTAGTCGCGACGTAGGCGTCGCTCCCACCGTGGGAGCGACGCCTAGGGTGGGACTATAGCTCGCAGATCTAGGTAAATAATCCAACAGCAAGGCACTGTAGCACCCAGTCTGCCTAACTCCCCCTGTTACTACCCACCGAATAATCGATTGATACCGCCGGTAAACAACATCACATCTTCCGGAAAAAATTGCCTGCCCAAGGTTTTGATGTCGGCGCGTTCCGGTAAACGATAGCAACGGATATCATCTTGGGCAGGATGAATCAGTTCGCTGATGGTTTCCAACAGCCGCAATAACGCCTTACGTTTTATCACCACGGTAAACACCGAATATTGCACCGGCAAGCCCTGTTTTTTAAGCACTCGATGCACCCGCGACAAGCGCTTGGGATTGGCAATGTCGTAGGCAATTAAATACAAGCCAATTTGACTATCGGCCATTAGCTAACGGCCAGCAAAAACTGGTGTAATTTGCTAATCGTACTTCTAAACAACAAATAAGACCGGTCAGCACGTTGCTGATAAAGTTCTGCCATGACCGCCAATGCAGAAATAGTTGATGGCTTGTCAGCGGCCAATAAAGAAGGATAAAAATCCCACACCAACAACTTGCTTAAATCCAAAGCCAAATCTAAATTACTGGATAACAGCGCCTCATCATCACTACAAAACCCGCTCTCTGCCAGCAGGTTTAACAATTCACTCTGTAATAAACCTTGCAGTAGATTAGCGCGGTACTGCCCCTCAACCGATAAACTTAATGACAATAACTGTCGCAACTCATTAATGGAAACTTCACGCCACTCCACAATTCCCATACGCCTTGCAAAACTGCGTGCTGCCAACTTTTGCATCGACAAATACCAATTTTCATAACACTGCAATCCATCTGCACGCGCCAGCAAATCGACCAAACGCTGCGTCAGTGATTGCCTTTCACTACCACTCCCTAACCATCGCGCCCGTACCTCACCATTTTTATGTAAAAAAAGCAGATTGATTCCCGCATCAGCACACGCCAACATTGAAGACATCGACCATTCCACGACACCTTTGCACACCACACGGGAAATGCGCGACAACGGAAACAACTGATCTGCTTTGTCAGGCACCACCACTCGCAAAGCCGGCTCATCAAACACCACCCGGCAACCGGGCGAACCATCAATATACAAAGGCCGCATCAACCCTCCCTGCCCTTCTTAACCCTAAGATAACCGTGGGAGCGACGCCCACGTCGCGATTAAAAGCAATTTTCACTGTGGGAGCGACGCCCACGTCGCGATTAAAAGCTCTACAATCGCGACGAAGGCATCGCTCCCACTTGCGCCTGATAACGCTTAGCCAGCGCATAACCATAACGCCGCAGTAAGCGCCTGGCCGGCCCTGCCTGGGATTCATAAAAACCATAAAAACACTGCCGACCGGCTTTATTCATCTGGCAACGTCCGTTATCATCACTAAAATGCTCAGGCCTTAACTGCCGTTCCCGAAACAATTGCCAGACCCAACGATCCATCAACGGCCGTAACGGCTCCATTAAATCACACGCCAACGACTCACGGCCAAAACTGACATCATGATAAAAACCCAACATCGCATCCAAACCCACGGTATGGCAAGCACGCACGGCATCATAATGAAGCAAGGTGTAACCCAACGACAAACAGACATTAACCGGATCAGGCGGTGGCCGTTTTTTACGGCCGGTAAAGTTAAGCGAATCAGCAAACAACTGGGTATAACCGCCAAAATATGCAGCTGCCGCCGCCCCCTCATAACCGCGTAAACTGGCTAATGGAATAACCAACGCATCTTCACGCAACTGCCCAATAATGCCGTTCACTGTTTGTAACGCCGCTGTTAACGGATACCGTAAATCAGCCCTCGCTGCCAACGCCTCACGTAACAACCGCTGCTGGGCACGCACCTTAACCAACACCAACCAACGCGCCACGGGTATCCGCAACGCATCATCCAAACTCACCTGATACTGCCCCAGTCGCCTTGTTGAATCACCATGAGACTTTGCTGCCAGCATTGCCGTAGCTTCCGTATTGCGGCCTGACAATACCAGCAAGCCGATATTGCGTTCTGACAACGCCCCCAACACCCGGCTTTCCAGTTGCACATTACCGCGCAACACCACCCGCTCCAGCAAATGCAGCGGCACCGTACCTTTCTTTACACCGTCTTCATATAACGCCAATGTTTGACCATCCAACCTGATGCCCAGATTTTTCCGATCCAGATACAAACTACTCATCCCTTACCCCACATAAAAAAATGAACCATCCTGCGGAAGTACCGCCTTACCCAACGTCCGGATATGCTTTGCACCCGCCAGTCTCAGCAAAATAAAACGATCTTCAACCGGGTCAATAACCTGACCAATATCCTCCAACAACTGCACTTTTTCAGCGGCTGTTAAAAAACATTCAAACACCGACTTTTGCCCACCCGACGAAAAACTGCGCAACACATAAAGCGCCTTGCGTAAGCGTCGGCTAGAAGAAATATCATAAGCAGCCAGATAAAGTTGTCGATTTGCCATGGCTAATAAAGTACCTCAGAAAAGTGTTAATAGATGCACCGGCAAGCTTGCCATACACTGTGGGAGCGACGCCTACGTCGCGATTAAAAGCTTTTAAATCGCGACGTAGGCGTCGCTCCCACACGCCTCCCACTCACCCATCGATAACTTACTTATCGGCTTTGGCCAGCGGAGAAAACCATAAATGCTCGCCTTTGTTACCCATAATATCGTAGCCAATGACTTGATCATTGGCATTGTAAGTAATGGTTCCACGGCATTGTTTACCATCAAAACCATAAGCCTCGATTGGCCAAAAAATTAACTCGGAAAGACCGACTGTAAAAATATCACCCGCCAGATACAAAATAACGCGCACTTTAGAGGCCGCGTTATAACCGTCAATAAATTCAAATGAATCTGTTTTTTGATTATCTTTTTGATCCGTCATTTTAGGAAAACCAAGATATGAAAGGGTTTCCGTTCTTGTGGCACCCAGTTTAACTTGTTTGTATTCAATCGGTGTGGGCGCATGGACAGCCTGATAAACCGAGCAGCCACCCAAAACAGAAACACCGCTCATTACCAGAAACAATTTATTGATTTTTAACACGTGCCATTCCTTTTATCTACGGGTGTTATAAAAATAAAGGGGGTGCCCTTTATATAAATGACGTGGCAGATTTCATCCGGCACCTGTATTTTCAAGCCCCAAGCAAAACCCCACAACACAGACAGTATCTTGGAGAAAACCGGTGACAGAAAGAAGGTGGGTTGCCAGACTAATTTGCCGCCTTGTCATGGCAGGTAGAATAAGGGAGGGATGGTTTTTTAACTGAATTGGCAAGCTTGTCGCATTATAGTCGCGACGAAGGCGTCGCTCCCACGGTGGGAGCGCGATTAACGGTGGGAGCGATGCCTACGTCGCGATTAACGAAAAAGCTATCACTCGCTAGGGTGCGCAATTAATCACAAGATCATCACTGTATTGACCGATTTCCTGATCTTTTACCATGTAAACGGCCGTATAGCGACGCAGTTCGGGTTTACCGACTTGGAGCAGAGGGCGATTATCAAGAAATGGCGAGACTGTGGCACGGGCCAGCAACGTCCAATCGGCATCGTTTTCACGTTGGCAATAGATATTGACACCGTCACTGTTAAATTTAGTAAAAATCAAAGTAACCTGTCCACCCGTTTGGTCAATGCCGGATAGATCGGGATGATTGGCAACAAAATTACGGGTATTTTCAGGCCCAATGATACTCAGCTTGGCACCCAGTCCTTCGGTATAATCAGGACGTGCCTTGATTTGCCGAACCACCGCCCGAATTTGGGCTTCAAAATTATCGCGGCTGGCATTTTTTTCAGCCGTCGCTTGTTTGGCCAAGGCAGCTGCATCATTGACATGAGCCGTTTTAATACGAAAGTCATCACTGGCCGCTTGTAGTAAGGCCAATTCAGAGGCTGACAGACCCAAATCAGGCGTTAAATTGGCGATTAAATGCTCCGTCCAAACCAAAAAATCATGGTCTGCATGGGGAATAAAAGTAGACTTGGACATAATTAAATACCTCGCTATTTTAATTAAAAAGATCGTTACACAAGCCAGGCTTTATAAGCCTGTCCCAAACGTTTTGATACTGCCACTATCACTCGTTGTCCCAGTTTTTGTAGCTTGACCGAGGCAATCCCGGATAAATTGAGATGTTGTCATTAGCTTAGTTGTTTGGTTTCAGCCAGGATTTAATAGACTCGCCCGCATCATTTTTTAAAATCAATAAATAAAAACTTGAACATCGAGCATCACCATCATAGTTAATAACCTGTAAACAGGCTGTCATACCATCCCG
>CAIQND010000307.1 GCA_903873045.1 uncultured Methylococcaceae bacterium
ACGGCATTAACAGAAAAACCATTTGTTGTTTTTCTAGTAGGTATGCGCATTAATCAGTTGTGGGCACTGCATCGTTGGTTACCCGTGTTTTTTGATATGACCCGTATGATTATTGAATTACGTAAAAACCCGCATAAAGGGGTGCTAACTGCCCAGACTCGTTTTTCCTGGCGAGAGGTTATGGTACAAAGCTATTGGAATTCCTATGATGAGTTGGAACGCTATGCCCGTGTTTTGGAAAATGAACACTTATCTGCCTGGAAAAAATTTAACCAGAAAATTGGTGCAAAGGGTAGTGTGGGTATTTGGCATGAAACCTATTTGATTGCCTCAAAACAATATGAATGTGTTTATGTTAATATGCCTGTTTCTGGATTAGCTAAAGCAAAAATAACTGAATTTTCAGAGGCAACTGGCAATAAAGAAACCTCACGCAGCCGATTGGGTGGTATTAGCAAACCTGCGGTAGATTCACCAAAAAACCCTTAATATAGAGAATATAATAATGAACAAATCTTTACTAATATTACTTTTCATCTTACAGAGTTTTAGTAGCTATTCTGTATTTAGCGATGATATAACAGCAGAGCATGTTTTACTTGCTGTAGATGCTATACGTGCTCCAGGAGAAAACTTTGCTTTTAACCTGGATGTCGAACAACAGGACAGCGAAGATAACCGTGCTGTTAGTTTTATCGTTAACGTTAAAGACCAAAACAAAAGCCTGGTGACTTATACTGCCCCTGATTCTTCTAAAGGCAAGAAAATTTTAATGGTAGGCGAAAATTTATGGATTTATATTCCTGGAACACGAATGCCAATTCGCATTTCAGCGCAGCAAAAAGTTTCTTCAGGTGTTTCTAATGCTGATGTGGCTCGGGTTGTTTATAATTTGGATTACAAAGCAGATAAACTTATTAAAGAAGTCATCGATAAACAAACTAATTATCATGTATCACTGAGTGCCAAAACAGAAGGAGCTGCCTATCAACGTATTGAATTATGGACATCTAGTGACGATTATCGCCCTTTAAAAGCAGATTTTTATACTAAAGCAGGACAAAAATTAAAAACTATTCTTTACAAAGATTATCAATCTGTTTTAGGAAAACAACGACCCATGCTTTTGGAAGTATTTGACGATTTAAATAAAGAGCAAAAAGTGTTAATGCGATATAGCAATATGCAAATTGCAGATACGCCGGAAAGTTACTTTCAAAAAAGTTATTTACCGCAGCTACCTTAGTGATTAAGTTTTTTTTTGTCTTCATGCTATTGCTTAGTAGGGTAGCAATAGCAGAAAAACTGGATTGGCTAAAAACAGGAGAAATTAGTTATAGACCTGCGTATCAAATCAGCAACCAACCGATTGTTGATCCACAAGGTAATATATTAAGCTATACCGATTTTTATGGTCGGCTTTATGGCTTATTTAAATTACAAAAATCTATTAACGACTTACGTTTTGTTTCTCAATTGCGACCCCGTTTTGATTATACAAACAGCGAAACGTTTCTAAATATAGGCGTTGATGAGTTTTACGCAGATTATAAAATAAATCAAACAGTATTTGTCAGCCTTGGTAAACGCAATATTTTTAACGGCGTTGGTTTAGGATATAATTTTACTGATTATTTTGGCGAGAATAAAAAAGTTGATAATACCTTAAAGGCGGAATATATTCGTGATCAGCGTGTGGGTGATTATATGGCGACTGTAGAGTGGTTTTTAGATTCTTCCAGTTTAGCAGTGTATTTTGCCCCTCGTATCCAATCCATTCAGGACTCACAATCACGCTTATTATTGCGCTATAACAAGTTATTTCAGGAATGGAATACCGATGTAACGGGTTATTTATTTATGGGTCAAATTCCAGGATTGGGTTTAAATTTTTCAAATACCATTAATGATAATTGGATTGTGTATTCAGAATTATCTTTGCGTAAAAATCGTGACCGTAATATACAAAATACAACTAATAACACTAACAATAATATTTTTGTAAATATGTTGATTGGCACAAATTACACATTTACTAATGATATTAGTTTATATCTTGAATATTGGCATCAAGGAAGTGGTTTTGATAAAACAGAATGGAATAATATATTAAATGCTACAGAAATATATAGCAATCAACTTAACACCATGGATTTACCATCAGGCAATGCTGGTTTAGGGCAAATAAACTCGAGTCTTAGGTCGCGTTTTTTACGTCAAAACTATTTATTCAGCCGCGTTAGCTACCCTGTCGGCCAAAATTTGGATTTATCTTTGGTGCATATTCTTAACTTGGATGATACTAGTCAATTCATCAGAGCTTTAGTAGAAAAGGAATTTGCCGATAAATATTATGTAGCTTTTCAAGTTGAGCAAATGCTGGGACATTATGATCAGGAGTTTGCAATGCGCAATTGGTCAACGAATGTAACATTAACATTTAAAGTGTCTTTTTAAGTTTTATATCGGCATTATTTGGAAGAAATAAGCGCTTTTAAAAAAATTTAATACAGTGTAAATAGAATTTATACTATTCACCACCCAACTTTCCAAAAATCGTTTCCAATATCCAGCTATGTCTTGAAGGCGGAACTGCACGTTTTTTCCTATCCTCGTCTATTTTTCTAATCAGTTTCTTCATCCAGAATACGCAATTGCAGGTTTTTTTTGCCTGTTTCGTCCCTTTCCTCTTACATTGAGCGGGGTACATCATCAAAAATACAATTAATTTTCCATTAATAAACAAATAGTTATATTTAATTTTATTTATTTCAATGAGTTATAAAATATCATTTAAAATCAGCCATGTAGGTCGGGTTAGGCGATAGCCGTAACCCGACACATTCGCTACGGGACTCATGATCTTGGCTATGAATAATCAAAATGTCGGGTTACGCTATCGCTAACCCGACCTACATGGCTGATAAGCGTGACTTTTGCACCTACCGCTGGAAAAATCATCAGCCGTTTAGCAATTTGTTGGAGGCGGTGTTATGAGTAAATGGCGAAAAGTTAAATTAAAAGATTTTTAGCACGGTACGGTCTTTGGAAAGCAGAACTACTATGCGGGACGGGTTTGCAACGCCTTTTCAAACATATGATGCAGCTGTTATTCAAAAAGTTTGCGTTAGGTATGTTAGCTGTTTAGTTAATGCAGGGTAAAACATCAGCCATGTCGGGTTAGGCGATAGCCGTAACCCGACACATTCGCTACGGGACTCATGATCTTGGCTATGAATAATCAAA
>CAIQND010000308.1 GCA_903873045.1 uncultured Methylococcaceae bacterium
ATATCCGCAGCCAAGGAAACCTTTTTACTGGCAATGAAACTTGCCATAGACATGCCCATTACCGAACAAACCTATAAAGTGCTGTACGAAGGTTTGGCACCCAGAACCGCAGTTCAATATCTATTGGCGCGTGAACAGAAAGCCGAATCAACGTAAACATTCACCTCCCCCTTTGAAAAAGGGGGATTGAGGGGGATTTATCTAATAAAATCTCCCCTAACCCCTCTTTGTTAAAGAGGGGAACTGAATAATTACGAATCAACAGCTCTTTAGCGGTTGGTTTTTATCATGGAACACGGGGTTCAACGGATTTTATTTTTAGTCGAAAAAATATTTTTATCCGTGTCTATCACTCGTTGTTCCAGTTTTTTTAGCTACGCCTGCGGCAATCCCAGATAAATCAATATGTTTTCGTTAGTCGCGATGTAGGCATCGCTCCTACGGTGGAAGCGATGCCTACGTCGCGACTATAGCTCGTCATTAGTTTGGCTGTCTGGTCTCAGCTATGATTTGATAGGCTCATCTGTATCATTTTTTAAAATCAATGAATAAAATCTGTGTTCTATTTTTTAACGGTCACTCAAAGTACGATTTAATGATCAACCCCTGCTTCAGTAAAGGTGGACATTTGATTCAAAAATATGACCGCTGATTGCAGTAATGGATAAGCGAGGGCAATGCCGGAGCCTTCGCCCAAACGTAAGTCCAGATTCAACAAGGGCTTGGCGTTAAACTGACCCAATAAAGCTTGGTGTCCTTCTTCGTTGGACACATGGCAAAATACACAATAATCGAGTACTTGAGGGTGCAGTTTATAGGCGACCAAAAGCGCTGTACTGGCTATAAAACCATCCACCATAATTAACATGCCTGACTCGGCCGCTTTAAGATACGCACCAACCATCATGGCGATTTCAAAGCCGCCAAAAGTGGCCAACACGTCTAAAGGCGTTGTTATTTCTTTATGCTGATTGAGTGCTTGCTGCAAAACGGCTAGTTTATTTTGTAACTGTTCATCATTTAAACCGGTGCCACGGCCAACACATTGTGCCAAGGGGAGGGCGGTTAAACAGTGCATCAGTAAAGCGGCTGACGACGTATTGCCGATTCCCATTTCACCAAAACCGATGCAATTACAGCCGTCATTAACTTGCTGTAAGACCTGTTGCGCTCCAGCGTGTATGGCTTTAGTACAAACCTTTGGACTCATGGCCGGATCGGTTAAAAAGTTAAGCGTTCCTTTAGCCATTTTTGCATTAATCAGCTTGGGATGACTCTCTAAATCAGCATTGACTCCGGCATCAATAATCAGTAATTCCAGTTGGTGTTGCCTCGCAAGAACGCTGATAGCTGCGCCTCCAGACAAAAAATTGGCGACCATTTGCGCGGTAACAGTTTGCGGATAGGCGCTGACTCCCGATTCAACAATGCCATGATCACCTGCAAAAATCATGATGCAGGGCTTGTTTAGACTGGGTGTCAGGGTATTTTGGCATAACCCGATTTGTAGGGCTAACGCTTCCAGTTGACCTAAGGCACCCAATGGCTTGGTTTTCTGGTTTATTTTAGTTTGTAACAATAAGCGAAGGGTTTCAGAGCGAGGGGCAATAACAAAATCTAGGGGCACGGCGTATTCCAGGTGTTTTCAAATAACAAGGTATTAAGGCTCTTACGATCTTCCCAGTGTTGCTGTTCCAGCATCGGTTTGTCATAAAATTGTTCGACGTGACCCAAGCATAAAATGGCGATGGGGCGACTGTCTTCAGGCATGTTCAATAAGTTTTTTAAGGCTTCCGGCTCAAACATGGATACCCAGCCTAAACCCAAACCTTCTGCGCGTGCCGCCAACCACATATTTTGAATGGCACAGGATAGCGATGCCAAATCCATTTCCGGCAATGTACGACGACCAAAAATGTAGTGGTCACGTTGCTCACAAAGTGCGGCAATCAATACCACCGGGCACTCCATGATGCCTTCCACTTTTAGCTTCATAAATTCGTCTTCACGCTCATTTAAAGCCTGAGCGGTGCGGAGGCGTTCCTGCTCAACCAAACCATGAATGTCTTTACGCATATCTTGGCAACTGATACGAATAAATCGCCACGGCTGCATAAAACCAACACTGGGTGCATGATGGGCGGCATCCAGCAAGCGGGTTAGAATTTCCGGAGCGATGGGGTCTGATAAAAAATGGCGCATATCACGGCGCTCATAAATAGCGCGGTAGACGGCGGCACACTCTGCATCAGAGAAACGGTTTTGGGTCATGTTTAGAATTTTTTAAAATAAAGGACGGGTAGAATGCAGACCATTTTGTGCACGAAAGACACGAAATAAATGGCCATCCACTTAAGGCGGGACAATTAGCGCCGTCATACCGGCAAGGATGCAGGTATCCAGTGCCATGGATGGTAGCTTTTCGATAACGTTGCCGCATGATTTAGGGTCTATGCCAAACTACAGCTTCACATCCGTGTGACTGGATTCCGGCATCCCTGCCTGAATGACGGACTTTTTGGCGTTTAGCTTGGTATCTCTTTGAAATTTTTCGTGCTCCCTTCGGCTACGCTCAGGACAGGTTTCGTGCTTTTCGTGGACAAAATGATTTTTCCAGGAAATCGCCTTAATCCAAGAATAGAAAATCACTTTTACCGACACCACATTCAGGGCAACGCCAATCTTCTGGTACATCTTCCCAGCGCGTACCCGGCGCAATGCCTGATTCCGGGTCACCGTCTTCTTCATCATAGATATGACCGCAAACATCGCACACGTATTTTTTGTAATCAGACATTTTTATTTTCCATCAGTTAATAATTAAAAATCAATTCTATATTTCGTAAACCAAGCCTGACTATAACAGTTTCAGGTTAATTTTCAATGCGCGTTATGTTTCCTGTTTAAAGGGCAAATAAGAGGCGGCATCCTTTTTATAACGTTGCACTGCTTTTTGCTCTTCGGTTAGAAACTGATCAATTGCTTTTGCAAACCGGACATCTTTGAGCCAATGTGCAGAATAGGTAGTGACAGGCTCAAAGCCACGCGAGATTTTATGCTCTCCTTGAGCGCCTGAATCAAACTGCTTTAAGCCCTGTTCAATGCAATAGTCCATGCCTTGATAATAACAGGCTTCAAAATGCAGGCCATTATACTCTTCGTAGCAGCCCCAATAGCGGCCATATAACGTATCGGCACCGATAAAACTCAATGCTGCCGCAACGGGTTTGTCGTCTTTAACCGCTAGAACCAGCAATAATTGTTCACCCATGGTCGCCGCTATTTGTTTAAAAAATGGCAAATTCAAATACGGCTGCGAGCCTTTTTTTAAATAGGTCATTGCATAAAAGTCAAAAAATGTCTGCCATTGCCCATCACTGATATCCGGCCCTGCAATACGCAATAAACTAACGCCTTGCTCGCTAACCCGACGGCGTTCACGTTTCAGCATTTTGCGTTTACTGGCACTTAAGGTTTGCAAAAAATCATTAAAATCCCGATAGCCCTGATTAAACCACTGAAACTGCACACCCTCACGAATACTTAAATTTAATGACCGAAATAACTCAACTTGATGAAGGGCAGGGAACAGACAATGCCATGAAGAAATATCCCGCTGTTCTGAAAGCTGTTTTATAAACGTCAACAAGCGTTGCGTGATCTCAAGCGGATCGATGGCGGCTTTAACAACAATGCGCGAACCCTGGCAAGGTGTCAGCGGGATGGAGGTCAGCCACTTTGGATAATAGTCAAGTCCATGTTGCTGATACGCCTGAGCCCACTGATGATCAAACACATATTCGCCCCAAGAGTGCTCTTTTAGATACAGAGGCATAAAAGCAACCAGTTCCTCTTTATCCAACACCAGTAAATGTGCAGGAATCCAACCCGTTGACACGGCGATAGAACCGCTTTGCTCCAGCGCCAATAAAAATTCATGACGCATAAAAGGGTAGGCATCACCGGCAAGGCGGTTCCACTGGTCACAATCAACTTGCGCCATACTACTGATTTGCTTTATATCCATTTTTTAAAAAC
>CAIQND010000309.1 GCA_903873045.1 uncultured Methylococcaceae bacterium
GGCAATGCTGCTTTATTTAGCCATTCTTCCATCCAAACTCCCTCACTCACACCCTCCTCTGAGCCAAAATAAGCCAGCGTAAACCCACTGACGTGCTTTATTAACGTCACTTCTTCCTTTGGCCATTCTTCTCCCTCAGCCGGTGCAGCAAAAGGCACGACAGTCACGCGAATAAACCGCTCATTATCTTCTTCCAACAGCGCGATGGAAAACACCTGCAATCCGGTTCTGGCGGCACTTGCAGGGAAAGCGGATACAAATTGCAACGCTTGCGCCGTGCCCTGAAAAGAAAAAGTCTTCTCGCCTTCGACAAGTAACTCATTCCATAAAGGTCTTGCTACCGATAAATCCCGTTGAAAAAAATTGTAAACAACCGCTATTTCATTCACATCGGTTATTTTGCTTTCGCCCTTCTCCCAACTATCGGCACAAATTTTTAAACTGGTAAACAACAACACCATCATAATGCCCAACAGGGTCATGGCAATAAGCACTTCAATCAGGGTAAAACCACGCAGAGGCACAGCACCAGGTAAACGGTCAAAAGCACGGACTGTTTTAACCTTGTACCTTGTACCTTGTACCTTATCTACCCTCATAACGTTTTATTGATCAATTTTAAAGTAGTTAACTCAATCTGCCGATCATTGGCATTACCATTGCCCCAGCTTACGATAACCCTAACCTTAAAAAGCACTGCCGTTGTCGTCGTGGCATCAACATTATCCGGATTAAAGACAAACGGGCTAACATCAACCTGCCAATTATATTTTTCATTTTCCACACCTGAATCCTGACCTTCCTGCAAGGCTGTTTCCACGCCTGTTTTAGCCATTAAGCTTTCAGCAATTTGAACCGCTGCCGTATAGTCCTCGGCAACGACAGCCGTATCGACTCCGACCGAAAATATCTTTAACAAGATACCCAATGACAACGCGAGAATGGAAAATGCAATCAGGATTTCCAGCAAGGAAAAGCCTTTTTGTTTATTTAATTGCGTGGGTATCATTTAACTCAATTTGACCGGTCAACCAATTAATATCGATTTGCCAACCAACTGCGCCTCGCGTCAGAGTAATTCTACCGCCGGTTGAAGAGCCATCGGCAAAAAAACGAATATTGCCCAAACCTTCATCACTGTTAAGCTCGCTTTGCGCAGTAACCAAGGTGACTTTAACGACTTTAGGGATAGCATAAATTTTGCCACGTCCGCTCACGGTATAACTGTTTTCGACAAGATTCAGGCTAAGGGTCGTTTCTTGATGAGACATTAAAGCCTGTCCCCTTGCATAACGCAGGGCAGAAACAATATCCCTGGCGGCTACTTTAAGCCCGGCTGAATCGCCGCCTGAAGAAATATTAATACCAATGGCAGAAAATCCTAGTACGACAATAAACAGTACAACGATCAGTTCAAGCAGGGTAAAGCCTTTATTCAGGCGCAAGGCGACCGGCACAGGGCACAAACCCCCTGGCCTCGTCACCTTAAATCGTAGACCTTGAACCGGTTGCATTATTGCCAACTAACAATATCCTGATCTTCGCCTTCACCGCCTTCTTTAGTGTCGGCACCCAAGGTAAACAAATCAA
>CAIQND010000310.1 GCA_903873045.1 uncultured Methylococcaceae bacterium
CCTAAGTCCACCTCGACATTCTCAACCAGACCGGCGGCGGTAATGGCTCCCGATCCGGTTAAGTAATGCCAGACATCATTAATCTTTTTCCACCCGGTGTAACGGTAAACTGTGCAGGTAGGTACATCTCCTTCAAGGTTTGAATAGAGTTGAATAGCTGCCTTTAGGTTTCTTTCTACTGTTTGGCCTGTATAGATGAAAGCCTTTAACCCCCAGAACTCAATTACCCAGGCGCTTACTGAGGCTAACCCTTTCATAGGAACGTCAACCAAGGGCAAAATTAAGCCATCTTTTCTAAGGCCTTCTATACGTGCAAAAGAGGTGTCAACCAGACCATCATCTTGAATAACGACCTTAATTATTTTGCAGGTAAAATCACACAATGGAATTTCTTCTAATTGAAGTCCACCATCTCGCGCTTTAACATATTTAGAACGATAAAAAGCGCCCTCCTTGATGTAGTATTCACCAAACGTTTTCCCGTCACTCTTACCCGATCCGCTGCCAGCTCCATCGCCGGTGCCTTTTTTGCCCGCAGGCTTCTTGGCTGAGCCAACGACCTCTAATATTGGTTTACTCGCCATGTTCTGATCCCTGTAAGGCTGTATGGTAATCGTTAAAATCGCCTGTTTCCGGTGGGATAACATAACGCCCATTACACGCTAAAGCCGCGTCATGCGCGGCCTGTTGTCCTACGCCACTGACATCATTATCACCACAAATAATAATTTCATTATCAGGGTGTTGCTTGCGGATCTGGATTGCCACGGCGCTTAAGTTTCCGGCACTAAACGCGGCAATCGTAAAGTATCCGGTTGCTTCAAACAGAGACGCACCGGTAGCCCAGCCTTCACAGATTAAAATTTTATCGCGGGGGTTCAATACGGCATGACTTGCACCGATAAAACAGCATGATCCTTGTGCTTTGCCACCTTTCATCATGCGCTTGCCGCCATCGGCATTAATGAACTGAAGGCTTACCAGTAAGCCGCTTGCGTCATACAGGGGAACGACTAACGCGCCGTCATGAACGCGCGTGGTATGTGCCTGTACCTGCTTTTTGGTGAGGTAGGGGTGAGTCAGTGCGGGGATTGCTTTAGCCCAAATGGAGGCGGCTTTTTTAACCGCTGTTTCATGGCGTGCTTTTTCTTCGGCTTGTCGTGCCAGGGCTTGTTTTTTACGCTCGATAACAAAAGCCTTTTTTTCGGCATCCGTTAGCGGCGCAAAGGTGCCATCAAGCTTCCAGTTTTGCTTGATATTTTGCTTGTAGTCCTCAAAATAACCGGCGGCGCGTCCGTCCGTATGCAGGACGTAAGCGCCATTGAGTTTCCCGTCAATCTTGAAGCGGTGCAGACGGCCATCAGTGATAATGACATCAGGCGGGGTTATACCCGCATCAAGCATGGCGGTTTTAAAAGATTCTATAATATTGTTCATTTGGCTATCCTTGCCGGTGTTGCAATACGACCGCCATAAGCTATAATGGCTTTGGGTTTGTGGCGGTATGTAATGCAAAGAACCGGCTTAATGTGGTGTTAAGTCGGTTTTTTTATGCCTGACGGTTTTGTTTTTCCTGCTTGACGTTCGCGATCTCCTTCAAAATAGCGGCATCACTAAAGGCGTTAACGATGCTGTTAACGTCCTCGATTTCTCGAATGGCCGTCATAATCACGTTATACATAACGCCATCATTAGGGCGGCAATCTACCCCACCAATAAATTGACCTGCCAGCATTTTTAAAACGCCTATAGCTCTATCAGAGGATTGATTAACAGCATCAGTTAAATCGTGTGGACAATGAATATCAAAAAACAGGCCTGGCAACCGGTGGCTGAAATCAATATTCAAGCGGGTGGTTTGGCATAGCTCGATTTGAGTTGTTGGAGTAGGCGAGATCATTTCACACCTGCTTCTGAATAAAGCTGCATGGCAACGGCGGCAAGGTTTGTGGCTTCTTCTGACAACCATTTGAAGCGACTGTTCTCCGTGTCTTTGTTGTTGGTGGTATGGTTTAAAGTCATAGCCCATTGAAAAGCCACTTCGGTAAAAGCTTTGTCTAACTCGCTGAAGTTTGGGGCTTGGGTAGGTTGCTCGGCTTGAGTTGTTGGAGTGGGCGCGGTCATTTCGCACCTGCTTCTGAATAAAACTGCATGGCAACGGCTGCAAGGTTTGTGGCTTCTTCTGACAACCATTTGAAGCGACTGTTCTCCGTGTCTTTGTTGTTGGTGGCATGGGTTAACATCATGCTCCATTGAAAAGAGACTTCAGCAAAAGCTTTGTTTAACTCGTCAAAGTTTGGGGCTTGGGTGGTTTGCTCGGTTTGAGCAGGGATATTTATAGTGTTCATGCGGATAGTCCTTGTAGAAGGGATAAACCGCCGGCCATTGGTTCGAAACGTTGGGCGGTGGACTGTATCAAGTTCGAACTACCACCAAGGCGTGGCCAACCTTTTAAGGGGTTGCTCAATACAGACCACCATAACAAAATAGAATTGTGTTTTTGATGGGTACAAAAAAACCACGTTTGATAGTGGCCTGTTGTGGCCTTGTTCGGTGTTCGAATCCCGGCTTCCAAATGTGTTGAAAGCGGGGTAAGCATAGCCGCCATGTGACCATCTGTCAATGCTGATTTAATTAAATCAGTTATCTTCCAGCGTCTTTTTTTCTTGCGATTGAGACGGCTTGGCTTGGTGTTCTCGTCGGTAAAGGCCATCATGCAGCATTACCTAGTTGAGCGATCAAGGCGCGGATGTCCTCAACCTTCCAACATGTTGTCCTAATACCCAGTTTATAAGCACGCGGATATTTTCCCGATTTAACGCCGTTTAAGAACGATGTTCGACCAATAGGGATTACGGGGGGA
>CAIQND010000311.1 GCA_903873045.1 uncultured Methylococcaceae bacterium
AATTATTTACTTAATTTCACCAGAAAAAGATTCAACTTATTATTTTCAATACAGTCACAGCAAATGAACACAACCTAAAAGACAAATAAAAACCTTAAAAATCAATGCTATTGAACAAATAACACAGGACATTGGAATCACCGCTAATACCTTCGAGACAGGCCGCGAAAACCAAAGAATACCCCATTTTAAAACATACATACCACCAAGCAGGCTGACCATCAAATCATACTTAATTCACGAAAAAAACCTAATACGCCAACATTAAATACGCTTCATTTCTCGACTTACACTTTTTTACAATATATTTCGCGTAAATCGAACTAGCGACAGTGTAACCTGTTAAATCCGGGTGAATATTATCATTTTTTGTGAGAAAAAAAAGCGCGAACTATTTTTTGGAGCCTCTACGAAGGATGATTAATCTTGGAGCAGTTAAGAGTTTAATTTATTCATTGCAGCCGCCATATCACCGGAAACCATTTGCCCCACAAAACCCCTGCTAAAATCGAAAGCGTTAAGCAACATCTCTAACTCCAGCTTCGACGGCGAGGACAGCACAAAATCTGCAACTACTTTTCCAGCTGGAGGACGGCCAATACCCATCCTTAGCCGGTAAAATTCTTTAGAACCCAAATGTGCAATAATATCTCTTAAGCCGTTATGCCCCGCATGACCACCGTCTTTTTTGAGCTTTACGACACCCGGATTAAAATCCAACTCATCATGAACAACAAGAATCTCTTCAGGAAGCAATTTGTAATACCGCGCGACTTTTCCTACAGATTGCCCACTTCTATTCATAAAAGTATCCGGCTTTAACAACATAACGTTACTGCTTGCAATGCTGCCTTCTGCAAAAAATCCTTGAAGCCGGGTCTGATTAGACCAAGCACACCCCAGCTCTTGCGCCAAAGCATCTAAAAACAAAAACCCGGCGTTATGCCGGGTTTTTTCATACTGCCGACCTGGATTACCCAAGCCAACGATAAGCTTAATCATCTTTAACCTAAAATGATGCTTTAGACAGCAGCACTATCATCTTTACTGGCTTTTGATGCCATCATAGAGACTACAGGTAAATCATGCTCTGGACCTTGGGCCAAAACTACAATTTCAATACCTTCCGGTAATATAATATCTGAAAGATGGATGGTTCCACCGATATCCAGACCAGCCAAATTAACCTCAATAAATTCAGGTAATACGGAAGGTAGGCATGAAACTTCCACATCTATCAGGGAATGAGCTGCAATGCCGCCTTTTTTTCCACCGACTGAAGTATGTTCATTGATAAAATGTAACGGCACATGCACCTTTACAACTTCAGACATATTAACCCGGAAAAAATCCAAATGAAGAATCTGAACTCTTGCAGGGTGACGCTGAACACCTTTCAGGATCGCTTGCTCGGTTTTTCCATCAACAGTAATATCAAGCACATGAGAATAAACTGCTTCATGCTCAAGATGCTTAATAACTTCGTTATGATTTAACACC
>CAIQND010000312.1 GCA_903873045.1 uncultured Methylococcaceae bacterium
ACCTAAAGTATTAAAAGCTATTTTTTATGGTGTTCCTCAAAAGAGGGAGCGAGTTTTTATAGTCGGCATTAGAAAAAATTCAGGTTTAACTTTTGAATGGCCTGTTCAAAATAAAAACATTTATGCACTTAAAGATGCTTTACAAAAAGGGTCGTTGTTCGATACGGATGTTCCAGAGTCTATGGGACAGGTATACCCGATCAATAAGCGGGAAATAATGGATTTAATACCGCCTGGCGGATATTGGAGGGACCTGCCTATTGAGCTTCAAAAATCTTATATGAAAGGTTCGTTTCATTTAAGTGGCGGAAAAACCGGTATGGCCAGAAGGATTTCATGGGATGAACCCTGTCTGACGCTTACTTGTGCGCCAGCTCAAAAGCAAACTGAAAGATGTCATCCTGAAGAAACGAGACCCTTTACAATTCGGGAATATGCAAGAATTCAAACCTTTCCTGATGACTGGGAGTTTTCTGGCGCATTAACTTCACAATATGCACAAATAGGTAATGCTGTTCCCGTTAATCTTGCCGAAGCTGTCGGAAAGTCAATTGTTAAAAGCTTAAACGATTATTATCGTAAAGATGCGGTAATAAGCAAGAAAAAAGCCTCTACAAAAATTGTTATCAAAAATAAAGAGAATTATGGCGAGATTGCAATGATTGCTTAAATTAAAATCAATCCAATCTAAGCCTAATACTGCTACCTTAAAAATATTTAGAATAATGCATTGGTGAGTTAAAACAAGCTCGTAGCTCGTAAGGGGCATTCAGACATACATTTTTTCGCTTTGAGAAAGGGTTTTCAAATCTCTTTTAGCAAGGAATAGCGCGTGGATGGTTAGACGTGGCTTCCATTTCTTGAACGTAATAACGGATGCCCTTTAAAAGCCAAGCAGTATAAAGATACGATTTGTCGTGTTTCTACTTAATTAAAAACAAACTCGCCAAGCCCAGAAAAATAAAGAAGCCCATTGAGTCTGTGATGGCTGTGAGAATAACGCTGGTGCCTACGGCTGGATCTTTACCAAATTTATGCCGTAACAGCGGAATGCCGAGACCCACCACCACGGCGACCAACAGGTTAATAAACATGGCGGTTGCCATTACCGCAGAAAGGGCGCTGTCCTGATAAAGTAGCAGACTCAACAACCCCATAATCAAGCCGATAAAGGTGCCGTTGATAACGGCAAGTGTCAGTTCTTTTTTTATCAAGCGGCGTATATTGTTGGGGGTGATTTGCCCCAATGCCAAGGAGCGGATAATCAGCATACTGGTTTGATTGCCGGTATTACCGCCCATTGCTGCAATAATCGGCATTAATGAGGCCAACGCGACCAATTGCAAAATAATATCTTCAAATACACCAATAATGCGCGTCGAAGCGAAGGCTGTTGCAATGTTGATTAATAACCAGCCCCAACGGTTTCTGGCGCTTTTCCATACACTGGAAAATAAATCTTCTTCTTCGCCGACACCCGCTTGAGTCAGCAAGTCTTCGTCGGTTTTTTCGCGAATAAAATCCAGTATATTATCGACACAAAGCCGTCCTTGCAGTTTGCCTTCGCTATCAACGACAGGAGCCGAAATCAAATCATAACGTTCAAATGCCCGTGCCGCTTCGGCGGCATCCTGATCAATCTGAAAGTGAATAAAATCAGTCACCATCACATCGGCTACCTGCTGAGTGGGCGAATGTGTTAACAAGCGTTGCAAGGGCAAAACACCCTGAACTTTATCGTGCTGATCTACTACAAACAATTTATCGGTATGACTGGGTAATTTGCCTAGTTTGCGGATATAAGCGATGATCGCTTTTAAATTGAGGTCATCCCGTATGGTGATCATGCCAAAATCCATCAGCGCACCGACCTGGTTTTCCTGATAAGACAGAATGGCATTTAAGTGTTTGCGTTCTTTGTTGTTCAACGAGCGCAGAATCTTTAGCATGGTTCGCTTGGGGATGTCTGCGGCAATATCGGCTATTTCATCGGTATTTAATTTGCCTGCGACGGTTGCCAGTTCTTCCGCTGCCATGCCTGAAATGAGCGTTTGCCGAACGGCATCGGATACTTCCAGTAAAACTTGTCCGTCATGTAGAGTCTTAATAGCATCCCATGTCGCCTTGCGTTGATCTAGCGGTAATGATTCAAGAATAAAGGCAATGTCGGCAGGATGCAAATGAGCAAACTTTTCCTGAAGGCGGGCTTGATGCTGATTTTGCAGCATTGCCTCAACCAATTCGTAATTGGCAACCGGGCCTCTTTCAACCAGAGATGTTTCCAGTTGCTGTTTTTCAAGCAGGGTAATAGTGTCTTGTAGCTGATGTTCCAAGAATTGTGCTGAATTATTTTTTTCAGAAGATTGCATAGTACACCGCTGTTTTAATGATTTTTTGTGTGTAATCAGTTTCCTGGACTAGATCAAACCGATGCTGGATTTTGGCATCCTTCATTCCACGGTTTATACTTTTTGCAAACCATCGCGGGTTACGGCTAGCGCCTAATCCGACCTACAGAGTTGTAACCCGTTCTATTGCCCTTCTTTAGCCTTGTTTGATCCAAAAAACCTAGATCAGCACCATATTATCCCGGTGTATCATTTCCGAATCATCGGCATAGCCCAAAATTTTCTCAAATTCCGAACTGCTTTTTCCGGCTATTAAATGAGTGTCGAGCTTGCCATAATTGACCAGTCCACGCGCAATCTCCAAGCCGTTTTCATCCACGCAGGAGACTAACTCGCCACGCTCAAACTGACCGGAAACGGACTTAACCCCGACTGCCAGCAAGCTTTTACCGTTACTTTTTAATACCTTAACTGCGCCAGCATCCAAAACCAGCACGCCTTTAACTTGCAGTTGACCGGCCAGCCAACGTTTTCTTGCGACCAACGGCTCAATATCCGGCAAAAAATAGGTTCCAAGATCAGCGCCGGAAATGACTTGGGTAAGCACTCCGTCAACGGCACCCGCAGCCACTACGGTTGCCGCGCCCGATCTGGCCGCCAGGCGTGCTGCGCGTACTTTAGTGTACATGCCGCCTTTGCCCAGTCCGCTACGGCTATCACCGGCCATTTTTTCCAGGCGGTTATCGTTAACGCTAATCTCGGAAATTAATTGTGCATCAGGATATAAGCCGGGGTCGCCGGTAAATAAACCTTCTTGATCCGTCAGAATAATTAACAGTTCCGCCTCAACCAGATTGGCAACCAACGCCGCCAAGGTGTCATTATCACCAAAGCGAATTTCTTCGGTGGCAACGGCATCATTTTCATTGATAACCGGCACGACACCAAACTTTAACAAGGTCAATAATGTGCTACGGGCATTTAAATAACGTTGCCTGTTAGACAAGTCGTCATGCGTCAGTAATACTTGCGCGGCATGTAAGCCATGCTGCTGAAAATTATCATCAAAAACCCGAACCAGACCCATTTGACCGACAGATGCTGCCGCCTGTAATTCATGCAGAACCTTGGGTCTTACTTTCAAGCCCAAACGACTCATGCCCTCAGCGACTGAGCCGGACGAAACTAATATGACATCAATAGACTGCTGCCTTAAGCCTGCCATTTGCTTAACCCAGGCGGTAATGGCAACTTTATCAAGCCCTTGCCCGCCTTTGGTGAGTAAAGAACTGCCTATTTTTACAACGACTCGTTTAACGTTGGTAAAATCATTCCTGCTCACTGTTTTTCCGCCGTTCTCGTTCTGCTTCCAAAAAGTTCATGATGGCATACATTAACTCTTTTGTACCTGTGCCATTAATTGCCGCAATTTTAAAAACGGGGGCAGTCCAGCCCAATTCATCAACAATAGCCTGACAACGCTCATCAATTTCATCATACGGCAATCTATCTGTTTTGTTCAATACCAGCCAGCGCGGCTTGTTGGCCAAATCATCACTCCATTTTTCAACTTCATGAATAATTTTTCGGGCAGCCTCTACCGGCGTATCCATGCTCTCGTAAGGCACTACATCAATCAGATGCAATAATAAACCGGTACGTGATAAATGCTTAAGGAACTGTAAACCTAGACCGGCACCTTCAGCCGCACCTTCAATAACACCCGGAATATCGGCAATAACAAAACTGCGTAAATCATCAACACTGACCACGCCCAAGTTAGGATGCAAGGTAGTAAACGGGTAATCAGCCACTTTAGGGGTTGCTGCCGATACTGATCGTATCAAGCTGGATTTACCGGCGTTAGGCATTCCCAACAAACCGACATCAGCAATTAAGGTCAGCTCCAAAATAAGAACGCGATGCTCGCCTTCAGAACCTTTACTGGCTTTTTGTGGTGCCCTGTTAATACTGCTTTTAAAGCGGGTGTTGCCCAAGCCATGAAAACCGCCCTTCGCAACCAGTAGAGTTTCGCCAATTTCAGTTAAATCACCGATAACTTCACCGGTTTCGAAATCAGATACTTTTGTTCCTAGCGGTACCGGCACAAAACAGTCATCACCTTTTCTTCCGGTGCAATTGCGACTCATGCCTTTTTGCCCGCGTTGCGCCCTATGTACGGCATGGTATCTAAAATCTACCAGCGTGTTTACATTCTCCACTGCAATCAGATAGACGCTGCCGCCGTCACCGCCGTCACCGCCATCGGGACCGCCCATGGGAATATACTTCTCACGCCGAAAGCCAATAGTACCATTACCGCCATCGCCCGCCTCTACACGAACTTCCGCTTCGTCAACAAATCTCATAACTTACATGCCACACTTAAAAACCAACCGATAAAAACAAAAAAAGCCCCGCCATTAAGGACGGAGCTTTTTTAAAGCCGTCGGATTAGATACGCTAAACCGACTTATATAACTGTTAACTACAATCAAACTATACGTTTTATGCAGGAACAATACTGATAAATTTACGGCTTTTAGGACCTTTAACCTGAAAAAGCACTCTACCATCTGCGGTAGCGAACAAGGTATGATCTTTTCCGCAACCTACATTATCTCCGGGGTGAAATCGAGTTCCACGCTGACGAACAATAATGTTTCCTGCTGTTACCAACTCACCACCGTAACGCTTAACACCCAAGCGTTTTGCATTGGAATCACGTCCGTTACGGGTACTACCACCAGCTTTCTTATGAGCCATCTGTAACTCCTATCGCTTAAGCAGAAATGCCAGTAATCTGGATTTCTGTATAGTATTGACGATGCCCCATTTGTTTCATATGGTGCTTGCGTCTTCTGAATTTAATGATTTTGATTTTATCGTGTCTACCTTGAGACAAAACAACCGCTGTAACCTTCCCGCCTTCAATAAAAGGCAAGCCGATATTAACAGCGTCGTCTGTTTGAATCATCAGCACTTTATCAAATTCAATGCTGTCGCCTGTGCCCAGCTCCAGTTTTTCTATTTTTAAGTAAGTACCTTCTTCAACGCGGTACTGTTTACCACCTGTTTGAATTACCGCATACATCTGAGCAAGCTCCATCAAGCATTAATCTGTTAAAATTTAACTAGCAATTATATTTTTAAACACAAGCCTAGTCAACAAAAATTTGTATCACCTCAATAAACCTGCTTATTAAAAGTGATGCAAGAAAGCTATTGACGCCAATATTCTTTATTCAATAGCATGGGCAGTTGGCTTTCTATTGGGTTATAATAACCTAATAACCTCATATTTTATAATTATGACTATGAAAAATAACCAAAACTCACCTTATCAGCGCTGAATCAATGGTATCGCATACACTCTCAAACACACTGGAACCCATTGATTTTGACTTAATCAAGAACTTAACTGCCACGGAAGCCAAGGCCGTTGACCAGCTCATTATTAACGAGTTAAGTTCAGATGTTATTTTAATTAATCAAATGGGCCATTATATTGTTGGCAATGGCGGCAAGCGTTTACGTCCCATGTTGCTGCTACTTGCCGCCAAAGCACTGGGCGGTGTCAACGATAACCACTTGGTACTTGCCGCTGTCATTGAATTTATTCACACAGCGACACTGTTACATGATGATGTTGTTGATGAATCCGATCTCAGGCGAGGTAAAGAATCAGCCAATGCAGTATGGGGCAATGCGGCCAGCGTATTAGTGGGCGACTATCTATACTCCAGTGCTTTTGAAATGATGGTACGCACCGGCAATATGCGGGTGATGGAAATTCTTTCAAAAACCACGACCGCCATTGCCGAAGGCGAGGTGTTGCAGCTGTTAAATTGCAATAATCCGGAAACAACAGAAGCAAAATACCTGGAAGTTATTGCCAGAAAAACAGCGATTCTATTCAGTGCCGCCACCCGATTAAGTGCTGTTATAGCGGGCTCATCTGCCGAGACTGAAGAAAGTCTGGCAAAGTACGGGCAGCACTTGGGTATCGCTTTTCAATTGATTGATGACGTACTCGACTACAAAGCCAGTCAAGAAGATTTGGGCAAAAACCTCGGTGACGATCTTGCCGAAGGTAAACCGACCTTACCTTTGATTTACGCCATTCAAAAAGGCAGCGAAGACGAGGCAAAAATAATTATTGACGCTATTAAAAATGGTGATCGTGATGCCTTTAATGAGGTTTATGCCATCGTACAAAGCACCCAAGCTATTGTTTACACGGAACAACGCGCAGATGAAGAAGCTGAAAAAGCTATTGCTGCACTGCATGTTTTGCCGGCTTCAGAATACAAAGAAGCGTTAACTTTATTGGCAAAGTTTTCCGTTCAAAGACATTATTAAAATATAAAGCATTAGTTTTGTGGGGTATGCGCCCTGCAAGACTTCTGCATTTTCATTACTCCTCTGTAAAACCTTCCAAGCCCTGTTATCCTGTTAATGACTGCCAAGTGCAATCCTTGGTCATTAGGCAACTCTGACCTTAAAAAGGCTTAACGACTGCCAAAATGATAATGCCCACCAAAAATAATACCGGCACTTCATTCATCCAGCGGTAATAAACATGGCTATGTTGATTGCGGTCATGTTTAAAATCCAAAAGCCACACGCCACAAAAATAATGATAAACCAGTGTGAGTGCAAGCAGCGCCAGTTTTGCATGTAACCAACCGCTGGCCGAATAAACTCCCCACGCATAATCAGTCAGCATCCAGATACCAAATACCAAGGTAATTATCATGCCGGGTGTCATTATCCCAAAAAACAGTTTCCGCTCCATGACTTTAAAGCGTTCATTGCTGATTTCATCGGTACTCATGGCATGATAAACATACAGGCGTGGCAAATAAAACAGACCTGCAAACCAGGTGACCATAAAAATCAAGTGCAGTGCTTTTAACCAGAGCATGGTTTATCCTAAGGTGAAGGGTTCAATAAGGGTTTTTATTTCAGCCGGATCAAATACACCTATTTTTTTTAGGGCGATTAAGCCGTCCGGGGTAATTAAAAAGGTGCTGGGTATTAATTGTACATCGCCAAAGGCGTGGGCGTGTTCTCCTGTAAAGTCCAATACGACAGGATAAGGTAGCTGTTGATCTTGTGTCATGGCGATGACGTGGTTGGGCGGGTCGTAGTGCATGGCGACGGCTATAATTTCAAGACCTTGCGCGTGGTATTGCGAATAAAGATCAATTAAGAGAGGGATTTCTTTTATGCAACCCGGGCAATCAGTGGCCCAAAAAGTGACAATAACCGGTTTGCCGCGCAATGCTTTTAAAGCAATTTTTTGGCCGGTAATCGTTGTAAACGTCACCTCGGGCGCATGGGTAGCTAGCCGATTGAGCGCGACCACCGAAAGCAATACCAGAGCTAATAACAACGATGCCAAGACAGTGAATCGATAGCTGAAAAATCGCGTCTTTATGGTAGCGGCAGGTAATTGTTTGGGCATTTACGTTAATGTCTCACTTGGCAATATCGGGATTATAGCAAAGCTGTTAAACTGTGCACCTTTTTAGCGGCTAACCATCCGCCCATTATTTCATAAAAAATCCTTATTTTTAGATTAATGACCTACAAAGACCGGACTTGATGAAAAGTAGTTATTCACCTCCCCCTTTGAAAAAGGGGGATTG
>CAIQND010000313.1 GCA_903873045.1 uncultured Methylococcaceae bacterium
ACATCCAGATGATAAAGAGCGGGCATTAATTTAATTCTGGAAAGGTTTCCAGTGGCACCAAAAATAACGTAAGTACAAGGTTCGGCGTGCATAAGAAAGACTCGGTAGATTGAGAAATGGAACACGGACAACACGGATTAAACTGATAAACACGGATTAAAAAGCATAAGACAAATTTGATTTCGACTTATAAAAATCCGGCATCCTTCATTCTTGGGTTTACACTTTTTTGCAATAACCATCGGGTAGGTCGGGTTAGCGAAAGCGTAACCCGACAAATCAACGACTATGTGTCGGGTTACGGCTATCGCCTAACCCGACCTACAAAGATTATTAGCATTTTTTGTGATAAAAAAGTTTCAACTACTTTTGGGCTTCTATGAAGGATGCCAAAAATCCGTTTGAATCCGTCTGATCAGTGGTATCCGTATTCTATTAGTGGTTAAACCGTATAAGTAGAAGATGCCGTTTTACCGCCGTGTCCCGTCCAGTCGGTATGGAAAAATTCACCTCTGGGCTTGTCGGTGCGCTCATAAGTATGGGCACCAAAATAATCCCGTTGTGCCTGTAATAAATTGGCCGGCAATCTTTCCGTGCGATAGCCGTCGTAATACGCCAAGGCAGAAGAAAATGCAGGGGTAGGAATACCCAGTTCAATACCTAAAATAACGGCTTTGCGCCAGCCGTCATCGGCCTGTTTCATGGCGTTAACAAAGAAATCGGCCAGCAGCAGATTTTCCAGTTCAGGATTGCCGGTGTACGCTTGCTTGATGTCATTTAAAAATTGGCTGCGAATAATACAACCGCCTCGCCACATTAAGGCAATTTCACCATAATTAAGCGCCAGGTTATATTCCTTGGATGCTTCACGCATTAACCGAAAACCTTGCGCATAAGAAATAATCTTGGCGGCGTACAGGGCATCACGAATCGCATCAATCATGGCTTGTTTGTCACCGGAAAAAGCCTGGATACGTTTAGGCAGAACCTGCGCGGCTTTAACCCGTTCTGATTTTTGAGCGGACAGGCAACGCGCAAAAACCGATTCACCAATCAAGGTTAAGGGAATACCCAAATCCAGCGCATTAATACCCGTCCACTTACCCGTGCCTTTTTGACCGGCTGTATCAAGAATTTTGTCCACCAACGGCAAGCCGTCTTCATCTTTGTACGCCAAAATATTGGCCGTAATTTCAATCAAATAAGAACTTAATGTGCCTTGATTCCACTCGGCAAATATCGCGTGCATTTCATCAGCACTTAAGCCCAAACCTTGAGACAACAATTGATAAGCCTCGCTAATCAGCTGCATATCACCGTATTCAATACCGTTATGAACCATCTTGACATAATGACCTGCGCCATTATCACCGACCCATTCGCAGCAAGGATCGCCATCAACCTGCGCACTGATCGCCTGAAAAATGGGTTTAACCGTGGGCCAGGCCGCTTTATTGCCACCCGGCATAATGGAAGGGCCATGCCTTGCGCCTTCTTCGCCACCAGAAACACCGGTGCCGATGTAATTAAGATTTTTTTCTTTAAGGGCTGCCGTGCGGCGATTGGTGTCAGTAAACAGAGAATTACCCCCATCGACAATAATATCGCCAGCGGCTAACAGCGGCACCAACTTGTCGATATATTGATCAACCACTTCACCCGCTTTAACCATCAACATAACAATACGCGGCACTTCCAGGCTCTCAATCAATTCTTCCAGTGAGTGTGTGCCGACTACCTGTGTGCCTTTTGCCGGCCCGTCCAAAAACTCATCCACCGTGCTGGTGGTGCGGTTAAAAACGGCGACTTTAAAGCCGTGGTCATTCATATTAAGAACCAGGTTTTGTCCCATTACTGCCAGACCGATTAAACCAATGTTTGCTTTCATGTTTGCCTCTATGGAATTAGTGTTAGGGAAGTGTATGCCACACGTAAACGTCTTGTCATCACTCCAACCGATAGATAGTTGAGGTGAGGGGATGCTCAAGTTATTTCGTGTAATTTCTTGAGTGGAATATTATCATATTTTACTGATAGATTACGTAT
>CAIQND010000314.1 GCA_903873045.1 uncultured Methylococcaceae bacterium
AGCGTGCCAAGTGATCATCTGACAGCCATTCCTGCACCGGAATCACAAACGGTTGACACGATTGATGAGTATGAATTTATTGCTCATGGCAGGAACCTCCTGACGGGAAAATGTAAAAATCTATTTTATCAGATTTGCGCTGGGGAAGTCGGACAGACTCCTAGATACGCTCGTTAGACTTTACACGATATTCCGATATCCTCATTCCATACGTCTGGATTGTTCTCAATATACTCTTTAAGCATTACTTCACATTGCCGGTTATTCATAACGTTGACTAGTACACCACGCTCAAGCAACCAACTCTCTCCGCCTAGATAATTAGCGTTTTCACCGATAATTACTTGGCCAATACCAAACTGAATCACCAAGCCGGAGCAATACCAACAAGGCGACAACGTAGTGACCATTATCGTACTTCGGTAATCGCGAATTCGTCCGGCTTTTCTGAACGCATCTGTTTCAGCATGAATAGCTGGATCATTATCCTGAATACGCCTATTATGACCAGATCCTAACAACTTTCCCGAATCCGAAAAAAGTGCTGCTCCGATGGGTATTCCCCCCTCTCGTCGGCTGATTATGGCTTCATTTATCGCCACTTCTAACATTTCTGCGTTTGTCATTTTTTATTAACCTTCGGACTCTGGGCTTTCAATTTTTCCTCTGAAGTATCCATTCCCCAGTTATTTTGTGAAAAGATACGTCGGCAGTTATCGCCACATGTTTCTGAAGCAATCATGTATGTGCCAATTCCATGAAATATAGAGATTAGCAGAAGTGAGACAACTGCGACAGATGCCATTTTCCAGGCCGTATGGTAGAGGCTCGTTCTAAAATCCCTTTTCTCCAACAGCCTCAGAGTTTGGGTATCGCGATCGTCGTAGTCAGAAGGAGGAGACCAGAAGAGCCAGACCGTTCCTAGGCAATATGCACTCGATATCAAAAAAACCACGAAAACAGCATCAAGTGCGAAATGTAGCCAATTTGGTGGGATGTTTTGTAGCCATACAGCAAGAACCGTGAGGCCAATTGCGTTGAACGTGAGTAAAGAAGAAGCCTTTGAGTCTATAATGCTCAAATTTCCATAAAGAAAATCGAAACGACTGGTCGGATCAGGATATGCCTCTTTTAACGCTTTTGCTTCGTCCCTTCGCTTCTGTTGGCTCTCAGGTTTGCACAGACGGTGTCTTATCAAAAACATGGAAGTCTCCGGAAAAGTCTAACGTAATATATACGAAGTGTCTTATAAAAAGCCTGATTTGTCGTATATTTCTCATAAACCTATTCAGTTAATTTTTTTATTGGTCTGAGTATAATCTAATAGGGCACAACGATAAACTTAAACGACATTTTCCTTAACAATAAATTTAATAAAGCACCTGTTACTTATAGTTCTTTGCAAATGAATAGAGTGTAAATTTTGGCATAAAAAACAATAATATCAATCTATTATCTCTTAAAACCACGATCAATTCATTTGCAAAGAACTATAGGTATTATTCTGTGGTAACTACTCAGGCTATTAACTCGTGGCTTACAGCGGTTTTACTGGGTAAAAATGACGGGGAAGTGACGTTTTTATCGATTTTTTCTGGTTTTTACGTCAAAAAATACGCTACAGCCCAAGTAATTTAGGCCTGAGTGAAAACAGGATCTGAAAACAGGGTCAGGTCTTTTATTATCCTGTTTTAATGTAGTAATGATAGACTTTCTACGCTTTCTTTTTTGTACTTACAGTTTTTGCGATCCGTTTTTTAAGCATCAATCCATCAATTAAAGCAATTTGACCAAAGCCGCAACAACACCGATTGAAAATGCCATGAGTGCACCTAGCTTTATAATTAAGCGCTGCTCCATGTCGTGCATGTCGCGGCGGAGCAATTCTACCTCATGCCTCAAATCTTCTTTGGTGACTAATTCCTTAAGATTAACTTCCAACACCTCAGAAAGCGCGGTAGCCTCGGCTTCCGCTTGTGCTGGTGGGACACCG
>CAIQND010000315.1 GCA_903873045.1 uncultured Methylococcaceae bacterium
GATCCGCAACGCATTTTACTGGAAAGACCGGATAACTCTGTATTGTGTTTTTATGATCTGTGCATCTCTCAGCTCGATGGCAAAGTCATTATCTGTGGCTTAAATGCCGAAATCAGAGCGGGTGAACGTGTCCTTGTTTCAGGCGATGCTTTTACAGGTGCTCGACTTTTCAAAGCGATTGCCGGTCTTTGGCCTTGGGGGCGTGGACGAATTGAGTTGCCGGATGGCGAACCTATGTTCTTCATGCCACCACGTCCGTATTTACCCGATGGGACTTTACATGCAGCCATTTGCTATCCATCGCCCCCTGAAACATTTACCACAGCGTCAATTAATGGGCTGCTTAAATTGGCGGGGCTTGAGGACTTGTTGGAACAACTTGAACAAGACGAGGCATGGGAAAAAGTACTGACCCGTGAACAGCAACAGCGCTTGGGATTGGTGCGTTTACTGCTATATCGTCCCAAATGGATTCTTTTGCAAGAAGCTTTCGACTCACTTGATCCCGATGGCGAAGTATCAATGTTACGCATTATCTGTCAGGAGTTGCCTGACGCTGCGCTGCTATCGATTACCAATCAACCTTCTGCGGTAGCATTTCATAACCGGAATATTGTGCTATGAAACTTTACCTTATAGGCGGAGAGTCACTATTATGAAGCAAGAATTCAGCAAGAAATTGCGCGGTGTTAATTTGGGTGGCTGGCTGGTGCTTGAAAAATGGATGACGCCCAGTCTTTTTGAAGGTCTTCAAGCGACGGATGAAACCTCCTACTGCGTTGAACTGGGAGCACAGGCAGAACCCGCACTTAAAAAGCACTGGGACACTTTTATTACCGCCGAGGATTTTGCCTGGCTTGCCAAAACAGGCATCAATGCCGTGCGGATTCCTGTGGGTCATTGGTTGTTTGGAGCGGATTATCCGTATCATCCGGCTTATGGCACATTATCACATCCCTTTGTTGAAGGCGGTGTCGCCATTCTTGATCGTGCTTTCGACTGGGCAGAGCAGTATGATTTACTGATTGTGCTGGATTTACATGCCGCGCCCGGCTGTCAAAACGGCTTTGATAATGGCGGCATCCTGAATGTGTGCGAATGGCACACCCAAGAGGACTATATCAATTACGCATTACTGGTTTTGGAACGTTTGGCCGAGCGCTACCACAACAGACCCGCCTTACAGGCTATTGAAGTATTAAACGAGCCACGCTGGGATATTGATACACAGCTGTTAAAAAAATATACCACCGAGGCTTATCACCGAATCCGAAAATACTGCCATGCAAACGATGTGGCGGTTGTTTATCACGATGGTTTTCGGTCATTTCGGGAATATACCGGCTTTTTAACGGAACCCGAATTTAGCAATGTGGTGTTGGATATACATCGTTACCAGTGTTTTGTTCAGACCGACATCGATCTGGATATTTACGGACACATTCGCAGTTCAGTGGTTGATTGGAAGAACGAAGCCGATGACATCATACAGGATGGGCATTCAACTTATGTAGCCGAATGGAGCTTGGGGCTGCATTTAAAGTTTGTTTCGCTTTGGGCACAAGGGCCTTTCACGGATACCTTGCAAGCGATGGACAGCTTTCAAAAGTCATTGGCCTATCGAGCCTATGCTGCCGCCCAATTAATGACCTTTGAAAAATATTCAGGCTGGTTTTTTTGGAGTTATAAAACGGAAACAACACCGGAATGGTGCTTTAGAGAATGTGTTAACCGGGGCTGGTTACCTGACAACTTTGCCAATGAAGTGCCGGATAAAACTTAACATCAACACTTATTGATCTAACGGGGCTTGACGAACAAAAATAGATGGCCAGAATAGTTGTATTGACTTATTGATATAACTACACTACTGTAACTACAAATTAAACAGGATTTAAAATGTTTTCATGGGATGAAGAAAAAAATGAATCAAATCGAAAAAAGCACGGTGTTGGTTTTGAAATGGCTCAATTTGTATTTAATGATCCACTACCTATATCACGGCAAGATCGAGTTGAGAACGGTGAGCAGCGATGGCAGACAATGGGTATAGTTGGTAATGTGGTTCTGCTTTTGGTGGCTCATACATGGCAAGTCACTGAAGATAATTCTGAACATATCCGAATTATCTCAGCAAGACGCGCAACTAGAATGGAGAAAATAGTTTATGAAAAAAATGTCTAAGTCTATGCTGCAAGAATTAAGTGCATTAAAGGCAATGCCCGAAACAGAAATTGATTTTACTGATATCCCTTCTACACAAGAGCAGGATTGGTTGGGAGCAGAACGCGCAAAGTTTTATCGCCCCGTTAAACAGCAATTGACAGTTCGTGTTGATGCTGATGTATTAGCTTGGCTAAAGAGCCAGGGTAAGGGTTATCAAAGCCGATTAAATGAAATATTACGATCTGCCATGCTAGAAAAGATTAATTAACTGTTCTTAAAACTCAAATCAAAATACACTGTCAGGATAACAACTGAATGCTTGGCATTCCAGGCTGGACGGGGAACTCGCCCCGTTCATATCGTTTTAATTGGCTATAAAAAACCAACATTAGGCCAAGCTCCTCTGAAAGTGGGATGATTTGTTTAGCGGACACTTGGCATGATCGGTTGCGATGGTCAAAATTCGCCCCATCAGTTTTAGCTTCCGATAATCGCCAGCCATCAAAAAGCGCAAGGCCGATTTTTCATCTGTTTATTTAAAATCGGCATATAGGTCTTATTTTTAGTAAAAAAAATCAATTAAAACAATACACTAAGTTCATTTCTATCATCGGCAAAAAGATCGGCAAAAAATAAAATTAATAGTATAATTAATCAATTAAAAACAATGTGTTGTAACATTTTTATATCGGTATGCCACTCTCTATTGAAACCCCTTCCCGAATCGAACCTTGTCTGCTTGAAAGTATTCCTATTGTAAGTATTCACCCCCCCCTTTGAAAAAGGGGGAGAGTAAAGCGAGGGGGATTTATCTAATAAAATCTTCCCTAACCCCTCTTTTTCAAAGGGGGGACTGAATAAGTACTTCCACCTGCTAGCGACCGTGTTGACGTATTTATGCGCTACTTTGAGCAACGCTATCGTTTGGCATCGATGGGTAAGGGGGCGCAGATTTTTGCCATGGCCGCTTCGCACCACCGCCTGGCTTATATTCATCCTTTTCCGGACGGAAACGGTCGTGTCAGCCGATTAATGAGTCATGCCATGGGATTAACCGCCGGAATTGGTGCCTCAGAGCTATGGTCTGTGTCCCGTGGTCTCGCGCGTGGCCTGGAAAGCCGACAAGATTATAAAAATAAGATGGATTATGCCGATACGCCTAGACAAGGTGACTTGGATGGCCGTGGAAACTTATCCCAAAAGGCGTTACTTGATTTCGTTAGCTGGTTTTTGCAAGTATGCGTGGATCAAGTCGGCTTCATGAGCGGTTTA
>CAIQND010000316.1 GCA_903873045.1 uncultured Methylococcaceae bacterium
GGAAGTGCCTGATCCTTACTTGGGTGGAAAAGATGGTTTTGAACGGGTACTGGATATGATAGAAGCGGCTTCTGTGGGATTTTTATCCATGTTACAGAAAACGGGGCGCATTAATGAAAAAGTTTAAGGTAATGTCATGGCAATAATATCGAATACCGTTGGCTATCTGGATGGTGATGTGTTGTTGGAGGCTTTTTTTGCTTTTGACGATTCATTAACAGGTCGTAGACCTGCCGTTTTAATCAATCATACGTGGGCTGGCAGGGATGATTTTGTTGCAGAAAAAGCAAAAAAAATAGCCGCATTAGGTTATGTCGCTTTTGCTGTTGATATGTATGGTAAAGGCGTTTTGGGTACAACGGCTGAAGAAAATGCAAAACTCATGCAGCCTTTTATGGATGACCGGAAAATGCTGGCAAAGCGCATGCAAGCGGCACTGTATGCCGTGAAATTATTACCCTGGGTTGATGACAGTAAAGTGGCGGCGATGGGCTTTTGTTTTGGTGGCTTGTGCGCACTTGATTTAGCCAGAACGGGTGCTGATTTAAAAGGCATCGTCAGTTTTCATGGTTTGTTGGGAGCGCCGGACAATATTAAGGACAATAGTATTAAAGCTAAGGTTTTGGTTTTGCATGGTCACGATGATCCAATGGGGCCTGTTGAGCAAGTTATTGCTTTTGAAGAGGAAATGACGAAAGCCGGTGTAGACTGGCAGTTTCATACCTTTGGCAATACTATGCACGCATTTACCAATCCGCTTGCCAATAATCCTGATTTTGGCACCGTATTTCAGCCTGATGCAGACCGGCGTTCATGGTTGTTGATGGAAAACTTCCTGACGGAAATCTTTGCTTAAATCTTAAGTTATCAACAGCTTCGACTCACTATTGACGTGTGTTATAATAGCCAAGTTATTTAAAGTCATATAGACGCACTCAACGAAAGGAATCGTGAGCGGTGCGGTTGTATTTAATCAATAAACCCTACCGATGCTTTGTTATCGGTAAACTGTTTATAATAGGGATCAATGTCAAACTTCGCTAAAGAAATTATTCCAGTCAATCTCGAAGACGAGATGAAACAATCCTATCTCGATTACGCCATGAGCGTTATCGTGGGTCGAGCACTTCCAGATGTCAGAGATGGCTTAAAACCGGTTCATCGCCGCGTGTTATACGCGATGAGTGAGTTAGGCAACGATTGGAATAAGCCTTACAAAAAATCAGCCCGTATTGTCGGTGATGTTATTGGTAAATATCATCCTCATGGTGATACGGCAGTTTATGACACCATGGTTCGTATGGCGCAGTCTTTTTCCATGCGCTATATGCTAATTGACGGGCAGGGTAATTTTGGCTCGGTTGATGGTGATCCACCTGCGGCCATGCGTTATACGGAAGTTCGTATGGCGAAAATAGCCCATGAATTGCTGGCTGATCTGGATAAAGAGACGGTTAACTTTATCCCCAACTATGATGAGTCAGAGATACAGCCAGAAGTATTGCCCACCCGTGTACCCAACTTATTAGTTAACGGTTCCTCAGGTATTGCTGTGGGTATGGCGACCAATATACCACCGCATAATTTGACGGAAGTGGTCAGTGCCTGTTTGGCAATGATTGATAATCCTGATGTCACTATCTTTGATTTAATGGAGCATATTCCAGGCCCTGATTTTCCTACCGCCGCTTTTATTAATGGTGCGGCCGGTATTTATAGTGCTTATACAACCGGTCGAGGCAAGATTTATCTACGCGCCCGTTGTCATTTTGAAAATATTGGCGATAGCAGTCGGCAAGCGATTATCACCACAGAATTACCCTATCAGGTCAACAAAGCACGGTTGCTAGAGAAAATTGCCGAGTTGGTTAAAGAAGGCAAACTTGAAGGCATTTCCGGTTTGCGTGATGAATCCGATAAAGACGGCATGCGCATGGTGGTCGAATTACGTCGCGGTGAAGTGCCTGAAGTAGTACTAAACAACCTTTATAAACAGACACAATTTCAGACCGTTTTTGGCATTAACATGGTTGCCTTGCTGGATGGTCGACCGCACTGTATGAATCTACGGGATATTATCAGTGCGTTTATTAATCATCGGCGCGAAATTGTTACTCGCAGAACGATTTTTAATCTGCGCAGGGCTCGTGAAAGAGCGCATATCTTGGAAGGTCTTGCCGTTGCTTTGGCTAACATTGATGTGATGATCGAACTGATCAAGACCTCCAGTAATCGCGAAGAAGCCAAGGTTGGCCTGCTTTCAAGAACTTGGGATGCAGGACTGGTTTCCACTTTGTTGGAACGCGCTGATGCATCGCGCTCCAGACCGGAAGACCTGTCTGAAGAGTTTGGTATTCACGCGGGTATTTACCGCCTTTCCGAAACGCAGGCTCAGGCTATTCTTGATTTGCGTTTACATCGTTTGACCGGCTTGGAACAGGACAAAATAGTTCAGGAATATAAACAACTGTTGGAGCAAATTGACGAGTACTTGTTTATTTTGGGTAACGATATACGATTGATGGAAATCATTAGGGAAGAATTGGTTGCCATTAAAGACCAGTATTCTGATCCACGCCACACGGAAATCATACAGAACCAGCTGGATTTATCAGAGCAGGATTTAATCACTGAAGAGGATATGGTCGTCACCATGTCTCATGAAGGTTATGTAAAGTCCCAGCCTTTAAGCGATTACAAGGCACAGCGCCGTGGCGGTCGAGGTAAATCAGCGACAGCCACTAAAGAGCTGGATTATGTTGACAAGCTGATCGTTGCCAATACACACGACACCATTTTATGCTTCTCTTCATTGGGTAAGGTTTATTGGATGAAAGTGTATCAATTGCCTGTTGCCAGTCGTGCAGCGAGAGGCAAGCCTTTTGTTAATTTATTGCCGCTTGGGCAGGGTGAGAAAATTAATGCTATATTACCTATTCGTGAATTCACGGACAATAAATTTATTTTCATGGCGACTTCAGCGGGTACTGTTAAAAAGACCCCGTTAAAGGAATTTGAACGTCAACGTGCTACCGGTAAAATTGCCATCGATTTAAGGGAAGACGATACGCTGGTTGGTGTTGCTGTAACTGACGGACAGCAAAATGTTTTATTGTTTGGCAGTAC
>CAIQND010000317.1 GCA_903873045.1 uncultured Methylococcaceae bacterium
CCACCTTCGTGACCACGTAAAACACCCGTAGAAAATGACCATGCAGGTTGCAGGGTCTTAACGTTGTTAACGTTAATTTCATCAAGCGTGCTGTAACGAGTGCCAGCGTAATCGCCACCCCAAGTTGCCCAGTTAGCTGGATCTTTTGTTAAGGCTTCAACACCACTGTTAGCAGTTGAAATTGCTGGTGCAGCTAATAAGGCAGCAACACTGGAAGCAATCAGCCAACTTTGTAAAGGCTTCTTCATATATTTTTCTCCTGGTATTCTGTTAATTAGACAAAATACTGATTATGATGTTTTAAGACTAATATTAGTTTTTTGGATGATTTTTTTGATCCCATAAGGTCAGGAATTTTTCACTCCAAGTCACTAGATTTGCTGATTTTGACTGAAAAGTCAAATTTTAATAGACTTAAAGTAAAAGAACCAAAGCATAACACCAAATAATTGGCTTGTTTACCCGTTAACATTGCGTCTAATTTGCTGTTCGCAGTTATCAACTTAACCCGGCACAATTCAAAGTCAAGCGCTGTTATTATGCCCGAAAAACCTTATTAAAAACTAAACACTAAGCAACGCCGCACGCCTTAAATAACTTCTATTTGATGCCCCGTATTGTTCCAGCATAAAATCTCTCCGGCATCCTTGCTCCAGGCGGCCAGAACAAATCGCTGTGCGGGTTGGCCGTTTATTTCAAAATGATGGACGCCAGGGCGGTGAGTATGCCCGTGAATCAAGCGCAAACTTTTGTGCTCATGCATAATTTTAAGCACCGTATCCTGATTGACATCCATAATCTCCTGTGCTTTATTGCGCTTGTGAAAATAACTGCGAAGGCGATACCAACGCGCCACCAACAGTCTTAACAGCAAAGGTTTTGACAACACAGACTGTTGCCATTCCGGAGAATGGGATTTAACGCGAAAGGCTTGATAAGGCAGATCATCCGTACATAATAAATCACCGTGTGTCAGCACTGTTGAAGTACCGCACAAATCAATGACTGCATAATCATCGAGTAACGTAACACCGGTATCCTGACTGAATTTTTTGCCCAATAAAAAATCCCGGTTACCCTGCTGCAAATAAACCTGCGTACCGGAAGCCGTTAGTTGTTTGAGTTGCTTGCGGATTTTATGGTTGGGTGGCGTCGGGTCATCATCGCCTATCCAGGCATCGAAAAGATCGCCCAAGATATAAACAGCCGTTGCTTGGGTTGCCCTGTTTTGTAGAAAAGCAAGAAATCGACGGGTGATTTCAGGTTTTTCCAGAGAGATGTGTAAATCTGAAATAAACAATATTTCCTGATTCAATGGAATGCTCGTAAATTGATGGAAAGAACATGCGGAAGGCACAAGGTGCAAGGCAGGTACTTATTCAGTCCCCCTCTTTGAAAAAGAGGGGTTAGGGGAGATTTTATTAGATAAATCCCCCTCTGCCCCCTCGCTTTGCTCTCCCCCTTTTTCAAAGTGGGAGGTGAATACTTACCAAGGTGAAAGTGGTGGTTTTTTACCTTTGGCCTTGCGCCTAACCTTGCCCCTTATTTTACAACTTCAGCTTTTTCAATCACGATGTCGGTTTTGGGTACATCCTGATGCCCGCCACGGTTGCTGGTCGCTTGTTTAGCCATAGCATCAACCACATCCATGCCTTCAATCACTTCGCCAAATACCGCATAACCCCAGCCGCTTGATGTTTGGCTGGTGTGATTTAAAAACGAATTGTCTTTGTAATTGATAAAAAATTGCGCAGTCGCAGAATCAGGATCGTTGGTTCTAGCCATCGCCAAAGTGCCGCGCGTATTTTTTAAACCATTATTGGCTTCGTTTTTGATAGATGCATGAACCGCTTTTTGATTAAAACTGGTATCAAAGCCGCCCCCTTGCGCCATAAAATCGGGAATAATCCGGTGAAAAATAGTACCGTTGTAAAAGCCTTCGTTAACATAGGTTAAAAAGTTTGCCGACGAGATCGGTGCTTTTTCAGTATTTAACTGAATAACAACTTCACCGAGCGTGGTGGTTAATTTAACTTTTGTTTGTGTATCTGACATGGTTTTTTCCGTTGAAAATGAAAGTGTTGAGGTTAAAAACAGCATCATAAAAAGAATGATTGTACGCATTTATTTTTCCTTACGGGTGATGCAAAAGATAGATTTTATGTGTTTTTATCTTGAAAGAGAAGTACTCGCTTGGTAGATTGTACTATTTTGTTGCCTGGCGATCTCACCATCGGCAGCCCGTTTACTATAAAATAGGCGCTGTATGCAGACTTTGCCTAACGGTATAACTTATAACCTATGTTAAAAATATATAACACCCTGACCCGAAAAAAAGAATTATTCAAGCCGCGAGTAGAAGGCAAAATCGGCATGTATGTTTGCGGCATGACCGTTTATGATTATTGTCATATCGGCCATGCCCGTGTAATGGTGGTGTTTGATACCGTCGCGCGTTATTTTCGCTATTCGGGTTATGACCTGACCTATGTAAGAAATATCACCGATATTGATGACAAAATTATTCAGCGTGCCAACGACAATGGCGAAGCTTTTGGCGAATTGACCGAGCGTTTTATTACCGCCATGCATGAAGACGAGCAAGCGCTTTCAGTATTGCCACCCGATGCTGAACCCAAGGCAACACAATCCATTCCCGACATCATTACCATGATTGAAGCATTAATTGCTAATGGCCTGGCTTATGTCGGCGGCAATGGCGATGTGTTTTACGCCGTCACAAAATTTAAAAATTACGGACAATTATCCGGCAAAAATTTAAACGATTTACAGGCGGGTGAGCGCGTTGATGTTGACCTGGCAAAGCGGAATCCCATGGATTTTGTTTTATGGAAAATGGCCAAAGCCAACGAACCGGCATGGCAATCGCCTTGGGGATTAGGCCGTCCCGGCTGGCATATTGAATGTTCAGCCATGTCGACTTGCTGCCTGGGCAATCATTTTGACATTCATGGTGGCGGCATGGATTTACAATTCCCCCATCATGAAAATGAAATTGCCCAGTCAGAAGGTGCGACCGGCGAACAATTTGTTAATTTTTGGATGCATAATGGATTTGTGCGAATTAATGAAGAAAAAATGTCCAAGTCGCTGGGTAATTTCTTCACCGTGCGCGAAGTGCTGAAACAATACAAACCTGAAATAATCCGCTTTTTTATTCTCTCCAGTCATTACCGTAGCCCCTTGAATTATTCAGATGAACAACTGAATGATGCAGGTGTCGCCTTAACCAGGCTTTATACCGCCTTACGTGGCTGTGACAGCACAGATGCAATTATAGACGCAGATTACAAGGCGCGATTTGAACAAGCGATGGATGATGATTTTAATACGCCTGTCGCCGTGTCTGTATTATTTGATTTGGCTAGAGATCTAAATAAAGCCAAAGAAACCGCTCAGGAAAAAACCCACGTGTTAGCGTCCACCTTAAAACAGCTAGGTAGCTTGTTAGGACTATTGCAGGATGACCCGGAAGGTTTTTTAAAGAGTGGTGTTGATAACAGCGAAGAACAAACGGATACCGTGATTGATCAGCAAATACAAGCCCGTCTGGATGCTAAAAAAGCTAAAAACTGGGCGTTGGCGGATAAAATTCGCGATGACTTAAAAACCCATCGTGTGATTTTGGAAGATGCCCCTAATGGCACCACCAGTTGGCGGCGTGAATAATTTTAAAAATCAGTAAGTCGGGTTAGCGTAGCGTAACCCGACATTTACACAAACTTGGCCCGCAATAAATAATAAAAAATTACCTGATGAATGAAATAAAAGACCAATCCATTCAATTCTTTCTTGACGAATTAGCCAGCAAGTCGGCCACACCCGGCGGTGGTAGTGTTTCTGCTCTCATGGGGGCGCAGTCTGCCGCATTAACCAGCATGGTTTGTAATTTGACTATTGGCAAGCCCCAATACGCCGAGGTTGAAGCTGAAATGCAAGCCTTGCTGCAAAAGTCGGAAGCGTTACGTGAAAAACTGACCGGCTTGATTAAAGCGGATGTAGAGGTATTTAATCGATTAATGACGGCTTATGGCTTGCCTAAAGAAACAGACGAAGAAAAAGCGGCGCGTACCGAAGTCATACAAGCCGTATTAAAATCCGCAACACAAGTACCCTTGGATTGCGCACGCGCCTGTGCAGAAGCAATTGACTTAAGTCGTTGCGCTGCCAATAAAGGCAGCCTAGGTGTTATCAGTGATGCCGGCGCTGCGGTAATGGCCGGTTACAGCGGCTTAAAAAGTGCTGCGCTCAATGTTTATATTAATACCGGCAGTCTTAAAGACAGAGTCTTCGCTGAAGCCAAACTACTTGAATTAGAAACGATTTTAAAAAATTACGAAGGTGTCGTAGAAGAAACTTATCAACTGGTTAAAAGCAAATTGTAAGTAATTTTTACATTTAGTGAAAATAAAAATTGACGACATCAACATGCATCGTCATAATAGCCAGCTCCTTAAGGGTGATTTGAAAATTTAACAAATCAGTCTTAAAGAGTTATCGGGATGTAGCGCAGTTTGGTAGCGCGCCTGCTTTGGGAGCAGGATGTCGGGGGTTCGAATCCCTCCATCCCGACCAGTTTAGCGCTTGTAGCTCAACCGGATAGAGCACCGGCCTTCTAAGCCGGGGGTCGCAGGTTCGAGTCCTGCCAAGCGCACCATTACACGAATATCCCATTATTATGGTGAGCGTAGCTCAGTTGGTAGAGTCCCGGATTGTGATTCCGGTTGTCGCGGGTTCGAGCCCCGTCGTTCACCCCAAATAATTCAACACCTTAGCTGTTTTATAGTTAATCATTTTAAGGCTTTGTAGTAAAAATGTCTCAAGTTAATGATGTAACTGTGTTTTTCTCGACATCACTTACACCACCCTTTTTCTTCGTACTTACGTTTTCAGTATATTCCTGTAAGTGATTACTGCTTAAATAAGCGTAACGCAAGACCATCTTCAAATCAGCCCATCCCCCCAGTTCTTTTAGAACAATATAATGCCATAATTTAATTTATTTTAACCGCCAATCAAAACGGTTGGACAGCCTAAAATAATAGTTCCCCCATGCGCTGTTGAATCACCCATTCTGGCGGCAGGCATACCGCCAATTAAGACGGTTGCTGAACCTTTGACGATAGAATCAGGCGGCCCCACGCAAACTGCCATATCACCCACTCTGGCAGCTGGTAAGCAGCCAATCAATACGGTAACAGCACCCGGAGGCAATATCGGCCCACCAACATGCGGTACAGGGCCTGTCATCATTGGGCAGACGTGCATATCGGTTATTCTTGCTGCGGGCTGTCCCATGATGTTTCCTGTTTATAGTGTGATAAAAATGCTGTTTACTGAACCGTTCGACCATCGCCACCACTGGCAATATTGATGCCTTGTTGCAAAAAAAGCTGATAATTTTCATTGATTTTACTGGCCTCACCCTGAGTTGCAGCCAACATGACCGCACCGATGACTGCTTTGGCATATAATTTTTCATCCGGTGGAATAACGGCTTGAGGTATCGGAGAAATATCATCACCACTCCAAAAAGCAGCCATCGCCGTCCAGCTAGCCGCAGTTTTATAAGCAGTCGCTTCGGCGGCTGGCAGGGTTAATCGTCTATTTTCTTCTATAGGTTTATAAACCCAAGCTTCGGCAAGTTCGATGGCTTTAATTTCGATAGCCGGCGTTTTTTCGTTTAAGCCCTTACGTGCACATAAACACGCCCACCAAGTCGCTTCTCGTTTAGGCAACGCATGCGCTAAAAAACGTACCGCATCGGGATAGAGTTTTTGCTCAAGCAATTGCTGAAGATAATCAGCCGTGGCCGGATTACCTTCAAGTAACGCGGTAGCTTGCTCTTCTAGCTCCAAGCCTTGACAAATAGCCAGCGCGTCGGCTTGTTTAATTTTAGTTAAAGTTATTTGAGTCATGATACCGTCCCCCTTAGTTAATCATGGTAATGCCGCCTTTTAGCGTCAACATACCATCGCCATTAATCGTCGTCATTGGACTTTTGGCATCCAATTTAGCATCGGCTTGTACTTTTACCATCACTCCTTTAATGGTGATACCCGATTGCTCAATTTTGATGCTATTGCCACCCACTTTAAGCTCAATAGACGTCATGGCAGTAATAGTGGCTTTACCTGTATCAACACTAAGCACATAATTACCTAACTTAACATTAGTCGTATCATTGCCTTGCTTAACATTTAAAGTGTTATTTCCCTGATCAACATTCGACTCCCGATTACCCATTTTAACCGTTAGCGTGTCATTGCCCTCATGTAAAGAAACCGTCCGGTTATTCTGAATTTCCAAGGTCTGATCACCTTTATCTTTTTTACTCAGCCCGATTTTTCGCGTTTCATTATTTTCAATCACACAGTTAAAATCTTTCTCGGCATGAACATAAACCTCTTCTGAGTCTTTTTTATCTTCAAAGCGTAATTCATTAAAATTTTCCGCAACACCGGTTTTAGAACTACGACTTTTCATGCCACTTTGGGTTTGATTGGCAGGTAACGCATAAGGCGGTAAATTGTCGCCATTATAAACACTACCGGTAATTAATGGCCTATCGGGATTACCCTCCAAAAAGCTAACGACCACTTCTTGACCAATACGAGGTAAAGACACCCACCCCCAGTTTTTACCGGCAACAGGATGAGCAACACGTACCCAACATGAACTGGTTTCATTCTTTTTACCTTCTCTTTCCCAGTGAAATTGCACCTTAATACGCCC
>CAIQND010000318.1 GCA_903873045.1 uncultured Methylococcaceae bacterium
TAGCGCGGGCTTTTATTTATAATGGTTTCGCTTACGGTTTAAATAAAGAAAAAAGCATTTTTGGTGACAGCGACAATACCAATGTAGACAAAACAAGCCATTGCGCCAAAAAAAGCGGCCCATCTGACGGTTCCGCGATTGCGCATAACAACCACACCCAAGCCGATATAGCCCAGTAAGGCTATTATTTTTGCAACAATCCAGCCAAAATCACCCGCTAGCCATCCACCCTGAAAAACTAGGGTAATGCCACTGACTAATAATAGGGAATCAATGACATGGGGTGCAATTTTGAGTGCTTTTTGTTTAAGGATTGCCGGATGCGTTTCAGACAAAATAACGCGGCCGACAAAGCTGAAAACGGATAGTAAAATAAAGGTAAGGTGAAAATATTTAATCATGTTGTTTCCTTGTAGTTAAGTCTTAAGGTTAGCATTAAAACGTTGTGACCCCAAAAAAACAGCGATCTTAAATTGCAGAAAGCTGGATGATGCCGTTCGATAGAGTCGGTTTTTTTGTTTAATGTTGATGCAGATGTTTAAAGGCGCATTTCTGGCGACAGAATAGACATGGTTTTTAAGTAAAGGTAAATCTTGCTTGTTGGGGTCAATAGATTTATAAAAGCTCAATGAAAGTTGATGCTACAGTTCAATACTATTGAGTGGCTAAATTCGCGTCTTGTTAGTCGTTAGGTAAAGTGCCCTGTTTATCGGGTTAAGCCACGTATCTAAAGGTTTTATTAAGAAATAACAGGCATAAAATGATGACAGGCTATAAATTTTTGTGGCATAATTTGTAAAAGTTGTAGCTTTTACGCTACCCTATGTACAGGATTATCAAAACTCTAGGGAAGGGAGTAATGAAATTAGATTTTTTTACGAGTTACCGTTTTTTATTTAAAGTTAATTTAAGGGGAATGTTATGCTAAAGAAACACTTAATTGCACTTGTGGGATTATCAAGCTTGGGGTTGGTGCAAATGGCTCAAGCGGACAAAGTAGTCGATGATCGATGGTATGTCGCGCCTTTTGGTACATTTGTTCAGCCAGGTGGTGACCGTCAATCCAATAACGGCTGGGGCGGCGGCATGGGCTTTGGCAAGATGCTTGATGAACATTTCAACGTTGAGTTGAAAGGTTTTTATCAAGGTTTGAGCGGCGCTAACGGAAACGGAAACTGGGATATGACCGGTGGTACGGCGGATGTTCAATACTTCATCAATCGCGGTACCTTTTCACCTTATACCGTACTCGGTTTAGGTGCCATGAACACCAGTCATAATGGTGACAGTGGTATGGGCTTCATCGGCGAAGCGGGCGCGGGTCTTACCTATGAAGTGAGTGATAACTTTCTGATCCGTAGTGACGTACGTTATCGCTACAATCAAAATTTCAACGCTAATCAACAAAACGGCACCAACGAATTTCATGACATGGTTGTAAACCTGGGTTTTGTTATTCCGTTTGGTCCAAAACCAGTTGCTCCTGTAGCGGCTGCTGAGCCTCTTCCCCTTCCTACACCACTGCCTGTTGCGGCAGGTTGCTCGACGCTTGATGATGATCAAGACGGCGTTAACAATTGTGTTGATAAATGCCCTACCACTTTACCCGGTGTTAAAGTCAGCATAGTCGGCTGCTGGATTGTTGATGTCAAATTTGCCAATGATTCAGCTGTAATACCAGCGGAATACTTTGGAAATCTTGATAATACAGCCAAGATGATCAAAGACCATCCGGGAATCGCAATTGAAATACAAGGTCACACCAGTAAAACGGGCGGCTTCAAGCACAACATGTTATTGTCTGAGCGCCGTGCAGTGGCAGTTAAAAAGTACCTGGTTGATGGCGCTGATGTACCCGGCCTGACTACTCGTGGATATGGCTGGACTCAACCTATTGATACCAATGATACCGAAGACGGACGCGCCAATAACCGTCGCGTTGAATTGAAAGTTCTTGATGAGCCACAACCACCTATGAATCCTCAGGAATACCCTGCAATAACCCCTCAACAATAAGGTTAGCAGACCCTGCCTGACCGGAAGCGCTTTAAATTATTTTAAAGAGCTTCCAAAAACAAAAACCCGCTTTTATAGCGGGTTTTTTTTATCCGAAAAAAAAGGACTCTTGATGGTATCTACCGTTTAAAACTTTTATCAGATCATCCTAACGTGGATAGCCAATGATTAGAACGTACAAGTATTCTAAAGCCAAAGTAAAATAACCTGTTCAGCTTTTATTCAGCGTTTGGATCTCAAGATGAGTAGCGTGTTTTTTTTACGGCCAAATCAAAGCCAACTTAAACTTTTTTAATCAGGTTATTATCATGAATACTCGCGCTGGCGTTGTATTAAAATCATTGACGTTAGTCGTCGTGCTGCTGTTTTTCAGTGTTATTTCTACGCATCAAGTTCAGGCTAATCCCGGTAGCCATGTTGATATCAGTATTTTTCAGGAGGCCTTGGCACCTTACGGAAACTGGGTTAATCACCGAACTTACGGGCAGGTATGGTATCCACGTAATGTGGCAAGGGACTGGCGCCCCTACACTGATGGATACTGGGCACATACGGATGATTATGGCTGGCTTTGGGTTTCCTATGAGCCTTGGGGCTGGGCTCCTTTTCATTATGGACGTTGGGCCTGGGATAACTGGTATGGCTGGGTTTGGGTGCCGGGACGAACTTGGGCACCGGCTTGGGTGTTTTGGCGTTCGGGTGGCGGTTATGCTGCTTGGACACCGATGCCGCCTAATGTTGTGTGGCAACCCGGTGTCGGTTTAAACATCAGTTATTTTAATTATGACCGTGATATACGGTGGGATTCTTGGGTGGCCGTGCATGATCATGATCTGCCCAACAGGCACATTAACCAACATATAAATCCGCCTGGCCAGAATCGGCAGATTATTAATGTAACCCACTATAACAATAATGTCACTTTGATTAACAACACGATTGTTAATCAAGGTGTGCCGGTTAAACAAATCGAAGAGGTCACACGAAGACCGCTGGAAGCTGTTGTGCCCAAAGTACACGACCGAATGGATATGAATACTGCTAAGCTTCATGAGGGGCAGCCTGATATTATCCGGTTGCCAATGGCAGCACCTACCCCTGATGAAATGCACCATAATGAGGAGCTGGCAAGGCGACTGGATGGAAAAAATCCGGATGGCACCCGAACCGAGTTGCCTTTGGTTAATTCAGGACAAGCCGGTGAGCACGAACCCAGAGTGCCGGGGCGTCTGGTTGGAGCGCCTGCGCCTGTTCAAGCGCCTTATGCAGTGCCGGAACGGCCCAATCAGGGTTTGATTGAGCCTGTTGGACAAGCGTTGCCGGAACCTGTAATGCCTAAAGCCCCCTTGCTGAGTCTGGATACTGATACACAACATAAAGTGCTTAACGTTGGCAGTCATCAAGAAATGCTGGCACCCGCTCAACAGACCACTCCGCAATCTTCTGTTACTTTGCAACCGATAACCCCGGTTCCAGCGCAAATTGACGGAGCTTCTGCGCCACTATCGTTAACAGGGCAGCAACCTGTTTTGACTGATATGCCCGTCAAGCCGCCTTTGCAAAATGAGCTGAAACCTTCGGAGCGGGTTAAGCAATCTGATAACTTGCCACTTCAAGTGCCAGTAGTGGATCAAGCGCCTGTTTTACCACAAACTGAAGGCGCTTCTGTTTCAATACCGGTAACAGGACAGCAACCTGTTTTGACTGAGGCACCTGCCCAGCCATTTTTACAAAATGAGCTGCAACCTTCAGGAGCGGTTAAACAATCTGACAACCCGCCATCTCAAGCTCCGGCAATGGATCAACAGCAGATGGAAAGTTTACAGCGCCAACAGAAAATAGACCAGTTGCAACAAGAACTGTCTCGCAGTCAAAATAAACAGCAACAACAAGAAATAGCTACACAGCCACAACAGCTTGAGCGTCCGGTAGAGCCTGTGCAGCAAAACCAGCAACAGGAAACCGTGCCTCAGCAACCAATCCAAAATCAGCAACAAACAGACACGCAGCCGCAACAGGTTGAGCAGCCGGTAGAACCTGTGCAGCAAATACAGCAACCCGAAGCCGCCCGTCAACAACCAATCCAAACTCAACAACAAACAGACAAGCAATCGCAACAAGCCGAATATGCGCAACAAGAAGCCCAGCAAATGCAGCAACAGGAAGTTGCCCGACAACAGCAAATCCAAAACCAACAACAAGTAGACATGCAAATACAGCAACAGGAAGCTGCCCGACAACAGCAAATTCAAAACCAACAACAAGTAGACATGCAAATACAGCAACAGGAAGCCGTCAGACAACAACAAATCCAAGCTCAACAACAAAAAGACATGCAATCGCAGCAAGCCGAACATGCACAACAGGAAGCTGCCCGACAACAGCAAATCCAAAACCAACAACAAGTAGACATGCAAATACAGCAACAGGAATCTGCCCGACAACAACAAATCCAAGCTCAACAACAAGTAGATAGGCAATTGCAGCAAGCCGAACATGCACAACAAGAAGCCCAGCAAATGCAGCAACAGGAAGCCGTCAGACAACAACAAATCCAAGCTCAACAACAAGTAGAAAGGCAATCGCAGCAAGCCGAACATGCACAACAAGAAGCGCAGCAAATGCAGCAACAGGAAGCTGCGCGTCAGCAACAGCAACAGCAACAGCAACAGCAACAGCAACAGCAACAGCAACAGCAACAGGAAATTCAGCGAAAACAGACTGAACGACCCAAGGAAGAATCACAACAAATACGGCAGCAACAAGTAGTAACGCCCCAGTAAAAAAAGAATCGTTAGTGTAGGTGTAGCCGACTTCGTGGGAGCGACACCTACGTCGCGACTAACGTTTCGTTTCTAATCGCGACGTAGGCATCGCTCCCACAATAGATCTACCCTGCTTAATTGGTATCCGTCGATAGGCCAATTAACCCAATTGAGTAATAATTTTTCCAGTTTTTCCCGAAATCAGAGACAAATTATATGAATAGCAAAATCAGCGACTGAGGTGCTGGTTGGATATAATGCTATAGTACACAATTATCTTTAGTTGGGGAGTAAGGGCGATGGCTGAAAGTAATAATGAAAAACATAAAATAGTGATTGTTGGTGGTGGAGCCGCAGGGCTTGAATTAGCCACTGGTTTAGGTCAAAAATTAGGCAAAAAAGGGGTTGCCGAAGTCACTTTGATTGATGCCGCATCGACTCATATCTGGAAGCCGTTATTACATGAAGTGGCGGCAGGGACGTTGGATGAATCCGAACAGGTTGAATATCTGCCGCAGGGGTATCGCAACAATTTCCATTTCAGATTAGGTAGAATGGAAAGACTGGATAGACAGAAAAAGGAAATTTATGTCAGTCCTACGTTAAGCGACAGCGGCGAAGAGCTGATTCCCGGACGAACTTTTAGTTACGATACCTTGGTTATGTCTGTGGGTAGTGTTAGTAATACCTTTAATATCAAAGGGGTTGCAGAGCATTGCCTGTTTTTGGATACGACTTCCCAAGCGTTTAAATTTCAAAAACAATTGTTTGAATCCTATTTAAAAAGCTATATAGGCAAAGAGAGCACCCAGGTTAAGCCTTTGTCTATCGCCATTGTCGGAGCTGGCGCGACGGGGGTTGAGCTGGCTGCGCAATTACACGAAGTCACCAATGTACTGTCGATTTATGGCTTAAACGAGAAGAGCACGGTAAAGTTGACCATTATTGAAGCTGCAACGCAATTATTACCGGCTTTACCGGTTAAGTTAGCGGCTGCCACGCAACAGCAACTGGTTAGTTTGGGTGTTGATCTTAAAATGGGCAGACGTGTCACCGAAATTACCAAAGAAGGTGTCGCCACCCATGATGGTGAGTTTATTGAAGCCGATTTAAAAGTGTGGGCGGCAGGCATTAAAGCGCCCGATTGGATGAAAAATCTGGATGGGCTGGAAACCAATCACATCAACCAGTTGGTAGTCGATAGTACCTTAAAAACCAATGACGATAACATTTTTGCAATGGGCGATTGCGCGGCCTGTGTGTGGGAAGGACATAAGGGCAACGTGCCGCCCAGGGCGCAAGCTGCGCATCAACAGGCCTCCGCGTTATGTAAATCGATTATTAATCGTTTAAACAACAGCAATCTGGTCAATTTCGTTTATTATGATTACGGATCACTGGTTTCTTTGGGAAAATACACCACAGTTGGCAATTTAATGGGTAATTTGATGGGCACCGTGAGTATCGGTGGCTTTATTGCCAAAGTGGTTTATTTGTCCCTTTATAAAATGCATCAGGTGGCTATTCATGGTTATTTTAGAACGGCCATGTTGACGCTTTCCAATGCCTTTAGGCGCAGTGTTTATGCCAAAATAAAAATGCATTAGTACA